>JAFGTN010000833.1 GCA_016934075.1 Pirellulales bacterium | reverse complement strand
GCCGCTTGGCGCGCTGCCGCATCCCCGATGGTTTCCAATATGACCGTTTAACCCATCTCCGCGCCGAAGCCCGCGAATGTTTCCAAAAATTCCGCCCCACCGATCTTGCCCAAGCCGGCCGCCTCAGCGGAATCACCCCGGCCGACCTGGCCGTGTTGGCCGTGGGGCTGGAACGGCCGAAGGATAAATGAGCGTAACGCCTGTAACAGGCTGCTAAGCCCGAGATGATTCCACTATAGTGCATAGATGCGTGTATTTCGCCGAAAGCAGATAGCCCAGATTATTCGTGAACCATAAAATATGCTTCACTTCCCCTTCTTTTTTTCGGCCTTGGCCGGTTTCTTTTCCTCGGGCTTGGGAGCGGGCGGATTGGGATCTTTCATTTCTATGGTGAGAATCTCGATCAGCAGCGGCTCGCCCGATTTCTTCTTGCTTTTACGGTCAGTCGGTTGCACCACGCCGGGTTGCTGGCGCGTGATCAACACGTCGACCGATAGCTTTCGATCAGGCGCCGAGCCTTCCTTGACGGTGTCCAGCAGGGCAACCTTGCCCGGCTGCACCATGCGACCCTGGGTCTTGAGCGTACGAGAATATGCCTTCCAGACCTTGCCCGGATCGCCCGTTTCGGAAATTTGCACATAGTGGATCTCTAGCTGATCGAGCTTCACACTCGAATTTTTGGGAGCCGATTCGGGCCACTTGACGTCGTATCTGGTAACGATGTTCTTGTCTGTATGCAGCTCGATCGGCAGTTTACCGCCGGGCGACGCGTTTTGTGTGTTTTTCGCGGCACTGGAAAAATCCCTACAGAAATTATAGAGCAGGTTGTCATGTACCTTCTGCCAATCGGCGATGGGCGACATGCCGCCCTGGCCAGGGCCACCCTGGCCGGGTCCACCCATTCCTGGACCGACCATACCTTCCTCGTCCATTCGTCCGGCCTGGTTGACGCGACCTTTGCTTTTCGTGCTGCGCGATCCCCGCCCGTTCTTCTTTTCCGGAGCAAGCGGGAGCATTTTAACCAGCACAAGAAATCCCGGATCGAAAATCATCTCATCGAATTTCCCGTCTGGTTGGGAATACCCGCCCATAGCACCTTCCATGCCCATGCCGGGACCTTCCATTTCGAGGCCACCCATACCCGGTCCTCCCATGCCCGGCCCACGCGCGGCCGGACTGTTCGCGCCGGAAAGGAACAGCCGCGAACCGCTTTTCCAATGCGTTTGCATAACTCGATGCAACCTCGCGCGAATATCGTCGAGTGGTATCGTTCTGGCCAAGGGGATTACCATGCCCGCTTCGTCCAACGAAGAGGCTTGAGCCATGTAACTGCCGATGAGTCCGGCAGTTTGCGGCGACCATAATTTGCCGGCTATGCGATTGGGCATCTCGGGATCGGTTGCCATGATCTCCTTTGTGGATTTCGCCGCCGCGGTATTACTTCCGTAAGCGGCTCCACCTGGGCCCATTAGTCCGCCTTCGCCCATGGGCCCCATCGGTCCTTCCTCGCCCATACCCGGACCGCCCATACCCGGCATTTGCCCGGGCTGAGGCTGGCTGCCCCAGCCGGTTTTTTTAGCCGGCTGGCCCCAACCCGTTTTCTTGGGAACGGTTCCAGGTGTCAGCGCACTGTCCGGCTTGCTGGGTATGCTGACCTTCCTATGCTTGAAAATACCCAGATAGTACCCCAGTGCGGTGCCGCTATAGTCGGCAAAGTAATTGGCCAGTGTGGCCTTGGTTATTTTGCTGGGTTTTTTGCTCTGAAAAAGCAACAACTGCGGTCCCACGTTGTCGGGATGTGGTTTCATCAACATGCCACTGATGGCGGTAAACGCGTTCGCTGTCAGGTTCTTCTCGAGAGAATATGTAGCCAACTTCGTGCGAAAAGCCTCCGAAGCGACCGGCTCTATCAACGCCAAAGTCATCTTACGCAAAGCATCGGCCGTAAGCTTGCCGCTGGTACCGTATCCGCCGCCGTAACCACCTTCGAGCATCATCTCCATGCCCATGCCCGGCTGCTGAGGACTAGTTCTGTTCTTATCGTCAGACTTTCGCAGATTCTCGGCATCGGTCAGCGCGCGGAAAAGTACGGCTTCGTTTTCCGCCGAAAGATCGGCCACAAGGGCATGCAAGCAAGCCGTGGTGGCAACCGTGTCGTCGTCGGTCTTCAATGTGCCCAGCACCACATCGCGCAACGCTTTTTTTGCGAGCTTCGAGCTGTTAGCAACAAGTGCTGCGACAACCGCTTCGATTGCCTCGCGATTCAGCCTGGGAACCTGGGGTTGCATCCCGGGTCTGCCCATACCGCCTTCCATGCCCATGCCGCCTTCCATTTCCATACCCGGCGCGCCCATACCGGGGCCACCCATGCCTGGAGCACCGGGAGGTGCTTTTTTAGCGGTGTCTTTTTTGGTGTCTTTCTTGGGTTCTTCGGCCGTGAGAAGTTTTATCAACACCTCGGCTATCTTCTCATTGCCCGCGTATCTTTGAGTTTGAGCTATATTACGAACGGCTTCGATCAGACGTGGATCGTTTTCCTGCTTCGCGTTGAAGTAGTCGTCCTTTTTCCACTTGGCAACGTCTTCCGGGCGATTGGGCTTTTGCTCAGGCGGCTTTTGTCCCATGGGCCCCATCCCACCCGGCATTTCGCCGGGCATCATGCCCGGAACTCCTGGTCCGGGACCGGGAGGCGGCATGGCACCCGGCGCGGGACCGGGTGTTTGGTTGATTTGCGGCGGTTGTTGCGCGAGTTGACGCGAAGCCGGTTGGGGCGGTGGACCACCGTCGCCACCACAGCCACTAACACAAACGGCAATCACTGTCGCAATGCTCGCAAGAAGCCATCGACTGCCGATGCGCTTCGTGCCAATCGCAAAAGAAATATTAGCACCAGATACAAGCCGTTGTATTATCTCCGCAGAAACCGTTCCGTTCACCAATACATCTCCCGTATTCTGCTAATCCGCGGCCGGCCGACCGCGATATATCTTCCCTCACCTTACAGTAACACAAAACACCAAAATAAATCTACAGCGCTGAGACATATAACGTCCATTTCGGGATAAACAAATCGCCAGTTGGAGGTAGTATCCCTCCTAGTTCTCGGGGGGCGGTTGTCAGATTTCGATGAAATCTGACGGGGGGTATGTTTTCAAGCCCCAGACTATCAAAACAATGTATCAGCTATCCATTTCACACCGATTCGCTGACAAGACCGGCTGAAAAAATCAGACTACTTTACAGCTCGTCTTTGACGGCCGACATTTTCTTGGCTTCTTCCTCCGAGAGCCATGGCCGCCGGATCCCACCTTCCGAACTGGCAACCACCCAGTTGATATTATTCTCAAGGTCGGGCGGAAACCGTCGCAGCAGAACGGATGCAAAAAAAGTTTTCTTCTTTCCATCCTTGTCTTCAAAGCTGATCGAGTAGATCTCTTGAACGTTTTCTTTGCCGGGCGGTCCCCAAATACCCTTGCAATCATAATAACGGATATCCGCTTTCTTGCCCAAAGCAAGGATTGTGCGAACGAGCGGCTCGGAAAGAAACTGGTCAAGTTCTTCCCTGCGTTTGGGACCTCGCTGATAAATGTGCAGCAAAGTACCGTCCAGCGGTTTTCGCTCGCCCGGAACAAGGCTCAACTGATGGGCTTTGAGCGGTTGATCGTCGGCCAACAAATCGAACCAGGCTGTGGCTATGCCACGTGCCTGGCGTTCGACCATCCAGCGGTTTGCAAGCCACTGGCTGACGGCAGCGGTCCCGCAAAGTACTGCCAGAAGCAGTCCGAAAACGGCCGCTTTGCGGCCGATCATGGCTTCGGCCTTGATACGAATTCGCACCAGCGCCGCCAGGCAGATCACAATAGCCACCGCCGGAACCAGCCAGCCGGACGGCCCGGTCAGAGCCAGAGGGGATAACAAACCCAGAATCAAACCGAAAAGGGCCAACCCGCTGACCGAGTGGTACTGCTCGCAGGCCTCGGCTTCGGGCGATTCGCTGAGATGGGCCGATTTGAGATCACTTTCGGACATCGAGTAATTGCCTGTTCAAAAACAAAATAAGGTGCTTCCGCAACACACCATCCAGTTCCCAGTGCGTCATGGATGCATCCTTCGATTTATTCTTGTTGATTATCTTGTATTAGTTTGTACGAATCTTTCCTGTCGTTGTCACATGATTCTCGATTTCTTTGCGTCGCTGCTTATATCGGCTGATAAATTGCTGTCTGTCCATCGGCTTTTTCGGCGAGCGAGCGAAAGCACCGCCGGAAACCATTTGGGTGAAACGCAGCCACTTGATGTCGGGCGCAAGTCCCATCATCATCGGCTTTTCCGATTGGAACCCCCCCCACATGAACTCTTCGGCCAAAGGAGCAGTATGCAATGACATGGTAATGAACGAGACCATGACCGCGGCAACACAACAGGAAAGGATACCGCTACCTACCCGATCAACGATCTGCAAAAAGCGAACTTTGACCTTGCTTATATAGTCGGTCGCGCCTCGTAATACACCCATCGCGATGCCGAACAGCAACCATATACATAAGAAATCGAGCAGATATCTGTACGACTTCAACGCGTCCATGCTTTGCAGCCAATTGGCCAGGGGCTCATAGAAGTTCGTGGCCAAAAGCGCTGCCGTTACGACATTTATCAGCCGTAGCGCGTTACCCCACAATCCTTCGGTATACAGGCTTATGGCCACCGCCACAAAAATCACCACCAACAAAAGCGGAAATAAAAATGACATATTTCTACATTCCAAACGAAGCTAGTCTTTTTGGTTCTTATACAATGAAAACTGTTTCGTATTGAGTTTTCAGTTTTCAGTTATCAGTCGTCAGTTATCAGTTTTCTGATTTCAACATTCGACATTACAATCCCCCGCTGTCTACTGCTTCATTACCCGCATCAATTCCGGCAACGAAGTTATTCCCTTGGCGACCAACACCACGCCTTCGGCCTGCAGGCTTTGCATTCCGGCCTTTGCGGCGGCCTTGCGGATGAGATCCAACTTGGCTCCCGAGGCCAGAAGCTTGCGGATCGTGTCGTCGACGACCATCAGTTCGAAAATGGCCGTGCGCCCTTTGTAGCCGATGCCGTTACACTCGGTGCAAACTTCCTCGGGCTCTTGCGGCGGGCGATAAAAGGCCTGCACACGACCCTGTGGAATACCCAACTGCTGTAAAACTTGTGGCGTGGGAGCATAAGCCTCTTTGCACTCATTGCAAAGCTTGCGAATCAATCGCTGATTCAAAACGGCCGTAATGCTCTTGGCAAACAGCTTGGGCGACACCTTCATGGCCAGCACCCGCAACAGTGCCTCCGCACAGTCCTTGGCCCGGATCGTGCCCACGAACATCTTATCATCGTTTGTCGCCTCGCACATCATCCGCACGGTTTCAGCGTTTACCATATCGCGAATAACCACGACGTCGGGCACCGTGCGAAATACTTTGAGGAGAATGCTGTCGGGGGTTAGACCTTCCGATGATTTGTAAGTAGTGACCGGCACGTTTTCCACCGGCTCGTAACGGTTGGATTCGTCCTCGACGGCCATGAATTCTCGCGTGAAACGGTCCGTTTTTTGCAAAACCATGGCCGTTGTGCTGCGCAAGCCTGAGGCGGGCATGGCCGACAGCAGTATAAATCCCTCTTTCTGCCCGATCAGTTCCAACAACTGATTCTGCATTTTTTCACGCATACCCAAGTCGTCCAGACTCTTGAACAGAACCTTAGCCGGCTCGAATTGCAACAATACACGCTCCCCCGTCTGCGTGCCTTGGCTAGCCAGTGAACTGGCGTATTTGATACCGTCATACTCGATCTGGAAAGTGCCCTTCTGGCGAGCCTGACGTTCCTGGGGATTAAGGCCGGTGAGCACTTTTAAAGCTTCCAGCAACGGATCGCAAGTCTCTCGTTCCTGCGGTTCGTCGTTGTGCCAGACGCCGTCGATCATGTAACGTACGCTTACCGATTGCTGTGAATATTCAAGCATGATCGCCGCGGCGCGGCGCATGAGCGCCTCGGCCAATAGACCCCGCGAATCGTTGAAACCCGGCATCTGGCGAGCGGCCAGAAGATGGGCCTTATCGTCTCGTTCGGTTTCACCGCCAGTGGCTTCAAGCGTAAGCGGCGGTCCCTTTTCCCACGCGGCTTTCTTCTCGGCTTCCACACCCGAAAAACGCTGCGAAAGCCAGAAGCGGATATGATCGCGCGTCAGAACTCGATCCGACGGTTGGACCTGACCGTTACGATAAATAATGTAAGTAGTCAGTGGAGCCACGTATGCTATCAGTAACATGGGAAATCCCAACCAGAACCAGGGCAACAACCACATCAAGATATAAAAGCCCAGAAAAACGCCGAACACAATCGGGTTCCAACGCACGTACTGGAGATGCATCTCCTGGCAGTCGCGGCTGACCCAGTCGGTCGTGCCCACCCACATCAGGAACACCAGCCAGGCCGCCATGATTTTCAGCCAGCTCATGTACTGGCCGGAACCACGTACAAAAGCAGCACCTGCCGCGCCGGGTTGAGCGCCCGTGGGCTGAGCATTGGCCGCGCCGGGCATCGCTGCCGCGCCCGGTTGCGCCGCGCCTGGTGGCGATAGAGCGCCGGGTTCTTGAGCCCACAGATCATCGGCGGCAATCGCGGTCAAAACAATTCCAACACACAATAACAACAAGAGTCTATACATTAGAGCATTCCAGATTCGCTGACTGAGATACCTTTGAGCGCCATCTTCAGAGCTTCGGGGTTGGGTGCAACTTCAAAAGCCGTTGCCCGGTCTATAAGATCTTCTTCAACCAGTTTCTTGAGACTCATCGTGAAGCTTTGCATTCCTTCTTCGGCACCAATGCGGATGGCGTCGGGTAGCTTTTCGTCCTCGCCTTCGAGCACCAGCTTTCTTACAGTGGGATTAAACGTCATAATTTCCACCGTGGGTACTCGCTGTACGCCTTCCTTGATAGATTTCAATAGCTTTTGGGCGATAATAGCTTTCATATTGAAAGCCAGGGCACTGCGGATGGCCGAGTGCATTTCCTGGGGGAAAAGGTCTAGAATTCGACCGATGGTACTCGGAGCGGTCGAGGCGTGGATCGTACCGAACACCAGGTGCCCCGTCTCGGCCGCTTGAATGGCCGTTTCGAACGTTTCCCGGTCACGCATTTCGCCCACCAGAATCACGTCGGGATCTTCACGCACGGCGTGTTTCATGCCGGTCATAAAGTCCTTCACATCCATGCCGATCTCGCGTTGATTAATCAGGCACTTGTCCTCAGTGAACGTAAATTCGATGGGGTCTTCGAGCGTGAGAATATGCTTGTAATACTGCTGGTTGATCCAGTCCAACATAGAGGCGATGGTAGTCGTCTTACCCGACCCGGTAACGCCCGCCAGTAGGATCATACCCTGGTAGAACGAACAGAGCTTGTCCAGGCTTTCAGGAAGATACAGATCCTTGAACGGCGGAATAAAATTGTTGACCCGCCGAGCCACCAACCCTACGTGGTCCATCTGCGTTAGCACATTCACGCGAAATCGCCAGGTCTTGCCGTCCACGTCCAGAGAATGCGCGAAGTCGGCGCCGCCATCCTCGTCGAAGATCGTGCGTGTACGCTCGTTGAACATGGCGAAAATCAAGCGTACCATCTCTTCGTCGTCGATGGGCCCGCGGTTCAAAGGACGCAACGTACCGGCCACGCGCACGTATGGCGGCAAACCGACCTTCAAGTGCAAGTCGCTGCCTTCGAGCTTGACAAGCGCCCGAAACAGCTTGTCGATCTCGAAGGACTTGGTACTCTTCAAAAACCGATCCTTGTCGCCTTCCTTCGAAAGAGTCGACATGGAGGTGGTCGACGGCGAGCTGCTCGGTGATGACACTGATGACGATGATGACGACATGACAATTATCCTTTCCCGTTTTCCGCCCTGACATATGGAAATGTGTTTGCGGACCTTCGCAAACGGCCTACAGTCTCACGGGGATTCCCCTTTGTTGCATAACGTATTTGGTTTCCTCAATGGAAAACTCTCCAAAATGGAATATGCTGGCGGCCAAGGCGGCTTCGGCGCCGCCGAACTCTATGGCGTCAGCCAAATGGTCCGGACAACCGGCGCCACCGCTGGCAACCACGGGTATCTGCACCGCGTCGGCCACCGCGCGGGTGATCTCGAGATCGTAGCCGTCCTTCGTACCGTCGGCGTCCATCGATGTCAGCACGATCTCGCCCGCGCCCAGACGCTCGACTTCTTGCGCCCATTGCACGGCCTGCAAACCCGTGCCGATTCGCCCGCCGTTAATGTGGACTTCCCAAAACTCCTTCCCGTGTTTCATCACCCGCTTGGGATCGATATTAACCACAATGCATTGGCTGCCGAAGCGACGGGCCGCCTGCTGAACAAGCCGTGGATCGCGACAGGCGGCCGAATTAATTGAAACCTTGTCGGATCCGGCATTCAACAAGGCGCGAATATCTTCGATCGAGCGGATACCGCCGCCCACGGTCAAAGGCATGAAAACCACCTCGGCCGTGCGCCTCACCACGTCGAGAATAATATCCCGCCCCTCGTGGCTGGCCGTGATGTCCAGAAAAACCAACTCATCCGCGCCCTCGGCCTCGTAACGAGAAGCCACCTCGACCGGATCGCCCGCATCGCGAAGATTAAGGAAATTCGTCCCCTTAACCACGCGACCTTCGTTCACGTCCAGGCAGGGTATTATACGTTTCGAGAGCATATCCGTTCCGCATTCCGGGACACCCCCGTGAGAGGGGAGGTGCGCACGAGAAGCCATATTATATCCAAACTCTTACTCTAATTTCGAACGGTGACGAGGTCAACCGCCCGGGGCCCGAAATTGGGGGGTGTCTTGAGAAAATGTCGAATGAGGAAATCAGAATGAGGAAAAAATGACAAAGGCAAAATGATCGAATGACCAATGTTCAATGATCAATGATCAAATATGAAATCTAAAGTCTGGAGTCCTATGTCTTATGTCCTATGTCTTAATCCTCATCCCTCCAGTGCCACAGCAGCCCCCATCCCTCCGCCAACGCAGAGTGTGGCCAGGGCGTTTTTGGCTTTGCCGGCAGCTAGCTGATGGGCCAGATGCACCACGATCCGCGCACCGCTGGCACCGATGGGGTGGCCCAGGGCTATAGCACCGCCGTTAACATTTACGCGCGCTGGATCCAGTCCCAGTACCTGGATACAAATCAGAGCTTGCGCGGCGAACGCCTCGTTGAGTTCCACCAACTCGAAGTCGCTGGGCTTGACGCCGATCTGCTCGCAGAGGCGATGCGTGGCGTGGATTGGTCCCATGCCCATCAATTTGGGATCGCAGCCGGCCGTGGCATATGCGGTCATAAACGCCAGCGGCTTCCAGCCCTGCCTGGCGGCGGTCTCCTCGTCGCAAACCAGCATCATGGCCGAACCGTCGTTTATGCCCGAGGCGTTGCCCGCCGTCACCGTGCCGGGCGTGGCCTCGTCTTCGGACACAAAAGCCGGCTTGAGCGTAGCGAGTTTTTCCAGTGTGGTATCCGGTCGCGGGTGTTCGTCGGCTTTCAGGTCGCCGACCGGCGTCAGCTCGGCATCAAAAACGCCGGCCTCGGCTGCGCTATGTGTTTTCTGCTGGCTTTCCAGCGCGAATTGATCCTGTGCTTCGCGAGTGATGCCGAACCGTTTGGCCAGCCGTTCGGCCGATACGCCCATGTGCTGATCGGCGAACGTATCAATCAGGCCGTCGCGGAGTACCAGATCGGTCAGCGTACCGTGTCCCAGGCGATGCCCGGTCCGCGCGCGATCGGAAACATACGGCGCCCGCGTCATCGACTCGGTTCCGCCGCAGAGCACTACCGATGACTCGCCCACCTCTATCGATTGCGCCGCCAGTATCAAGGCCTGCATGCCCGAAGCGCACATCATGTTCACCGTAAACGCCGGCCGCTCGACGGGTACACCCAAGCCCACGCCGATCTGTCGGGCAATATTCATCCCCAATCCGGCACCCAACACGTTACCCACAATCACCCGATCGATAATTGCCTCATCCATGCCATCAACACTATCCATCACTGCCTGCCCAGCAGCAACAGCCAAATCAACCGCTGAAAATTTAGACAAGGATCCCAAAAAGCGACCTTGCGGTGTCCGTTTAGCGGATACGATACAAATGCGTTTCATTTTAAGGTATGGGGTTTGAGGTTTCAGGTTAAAGACTTAAGACATAGAACATAAGACATAGGACTTCAGATTTCAGACTTCGGATTTGATCATTGAACATTGATCATTGGTCATTCGGTCATTTTGCCTTTGTCATTCATTCCTCATTCTGATTTCGACATTCGACATTTCTGCCCTCTATCCTCTAATCAAACACATGCCCCGGCATTTCCCGCACGTTGCGTTGAATAGGTTCGAACGGCAACAGGTCCAACACCTGCGTCCGCACATCGATACCCGGCGCGACTTCTATCAGTTCCAACCCATGAAAAGGTGTCAGGCACTTTTTGTGCGAAGCACCCTTCGGGCCCTGTGGGCAAAAGGTGCCTGACACCTTTTCATGGCTTATGAGACGGAAGACGGCACGCTCGGTAACGTAGAGCACGTCCTGCCCGCTCCGTCGCGATCGGTCAGCGCTGAACGAAAGCTGTTCGACTCGATCGACGAATTTGACGAGACGGCCTTCGCTGACGATACGCAACTTCCCATCTTCCACGGCAACTTCCAGGCCGCCGGTCGTGAAAGTTCCACAGAATACCAGTTTTCGAGCGTTCTGTGTAATGTTCACAAATCCACCCACACCAGCCAATCGCGGCCCGAACTGCGATACGTTGACGTTCCCCTCTCGGTCGATTTCAGCGGCTCCCAGCGCGGCGAAATCCAACCCGCGACCGTCATAAAAATCGAACTGGGCCGGCTGATCTATGATGGCATCGGGGTGCACCGACACGCCGAAACTTAAACCACCGGCCGGCACCCCTCCGATCGGCCCGCTTTCGACGGTGAGCGTAAACCGTTGCAATAGCCCACGTTCGGCGGCCACCACGGCAATGCCCTCGGGCATGCCGATGCCCAGATTGGCGATGGCCCCTTCGCCCACCTCGTCACACGCTCGGGCGGCGATGATGCGTCTCGCTCCCGGCGGCAGCGGTTCGATGGCATCGTTGATCGAGGCGCCCGGCGGCAGGGGCGAAACCAGCGTGGGATTGAATTCTGCCGCACCAAAGGTTTGTGGATGTTCGTGCGGCCCGGCCACAACGATACGATCGACGAGTATGCCCGGCACGCGGACATTCTGAGGCAACGCGGGTTCGTCCATGAGTCGCGCCACCTGGGCGATGACCGTTCCGCCCGAGTTGTGCACGGCCTGTGCGATGGGCAGCATCTCGCCGAAAATGCCCTCTTCGTGCATTACCAGGTTACCTTTGGGATCGGCGGCCGTGGCCCGTATCAGTCCCACGTGGATGGGAATGGACTTGTACCACAGCCATGTCCGCCCACCGATTTCGATACGTTCGACCAGGCTTTCGGTCGAACGCTCGTTCAAACGACCGCCTTTGTGCGCCGGATCGATGAACGTATCAAGCCCGACATGCGTAATGCACCCCGGCCGCCCGGCGGCGATGTCGCGGAATAGCTGGCAGATGACACCCTGGGGAAAGTTGTAGGCCTCGATCTTTTCTTCCATGGCCAGCTTGCCCATCCGCGGAGCCAGGCCCCAGTGCCCGCCGATCACGCGACGGACCAGGCCCTCGTGAGCCAGGTGGTTGATGCCGCGGTCTTTTCCGTCTCCCTGCCCGGCGGCATATATTATTGTCAGATCCCGCGGTCGTTTTTGGGCCAGGAAGCGTTGTTCCAGTGCGTGGGTCAATGCCTCGGGCACGCCGGCTCCGACGAATCCGCCGGTGGCGATCGTCTGGAAGTCTTCGACCGCGGCCAGGGCCTTGGCAACTGTGCACACTTTGGCATCGCGCCGGCAGACGCTCATCCCCACCATCCTCCGTTGACGTGCAGGGTCTGTCCGGTGATGTAAGACGCCATATCGCTGGCCAGGAACAACACAACCTGGGCGATTTCTTCGGGCTCACCGAACCGACCTAGTGGAATCTGCTTAAACATTTCATCACGGACCTCGTCGGGTATCGACTTGCCCATCTCGGTAAGAATCACGCCGGGCGCAATGGCGTTTACGGTAATTTCCCGCTTGGCCATCTCGCGGCTGAGCACTTTGGTGAGCCCCACCACGCCAGCCTTGGCGGCGGCGTAGTTCGACTGCCCGAAGAAACCGATAAAAGCCGCGATGGAAGCCAGATTGATAATCCTTCCTCCATCGGCAAGCCGTTCGGCCACGGCATGGCATGTGTTGAATACACCCGTCAAGTTCGTATCCATCACTTCCTGCCACTGTTCTGCCGTCATTTTCTTGATTGTCTTATCGCGAAGAATGGCAGCGTTGTTCACAAGGATATCGAGACTGCCGAAATGCTCGATGGTCTTGTCGATCATCCGTTCGATTTCTTCAGCGTTACGGACATCGGCCTCGATGGCCACGGCAGCGTCCCCCAAAGTGTCGACGGTCTCCGCGGCCCGCGTCAGGTTGATGCCTTCGGGATCGTTAAAGTAGTTCACCACCACGTTTGCCCCGGCTTGCGAGAACGCCGAGCACATAGCCGCCCCCAGCCCCTGCCCGCCGCCGGTAACCAGGGCCGTTTTGCCGGTAAGATCAATTGTGAACATGTTAATTTCCTTGAGTAGGACAGCCGCCCCGGCTGTCGATGTCGGAAACGTGGAACAGTTACGCACGGGCTATTAATGTACAGATGTTATTCGTTGTGGATCGTCCCGTCAAGGTTCGGGGGGTGGGGGGTGTCGACGAGGCGCTTGCGGAACGTCTCCAGGGTATAATGGCCTCAATGTAATCAATAGGCCGGATTGCACTCCGGGATTTTTATGGGAGAAAACCCGCCGGGCGGTGATTTCTTAATAGTGAACGGGAACGAAAGCAAAAATTCGAAAGATCGACCCGGGCCGGAGCTGCTCGGTGAGTTGATCGACCGGCACGGCGCGGCGCTGGAATTGTTCGCGGCCGGGTGGTGCGACTGCCCTGAGGACGTGGTGCAAGAGGTCCTGATCGAATTGGCGACCCGACGCAGCGTACCCGATCCGATCGTGCCCTGGCTGTATCGGGCCGTTCGCAATCGGTCAACCAACGCCTATCGTGCCGGCCGCCGCCGTCGTCGATACGAAGACGAAGCCGCGCGACGCCGCCCGGCACAGCTCAGCGGTCCGTCGGGCGAAATGCTCGACGCCCAATCGGCCACGGCCGCCTTGGCCGGACTGCCCGACAAACTCCGCCAGCCGCTGGTGGCACGGCTTTGGGGCGGACTGAACTTTCGCGAAATCGGAGAGCTGACAGGCACATCGGAAAGCACGGCCCACCGGCGTTATCAAGACGCCCTGCGGCAAATACGCCAGACGGTAATGAGAGAATCATGTACGAACGAGAACGAAATATAGACGAGTCCGAAGCGCGTGAACTGGCCGCCATCGAAGCCGAGTTAGCCGCCTTTCAGCCGGAACCAGGCCGGCTCGACCGCGATCGGACCATGTACCTGGCCGGTCGGGCGTCCGCCAATCCGGAAACCGCGCCATGCCCTTCAAAAACTTCAACCCGCCTCTGGGCCACAGCCTTCGCCGCCATGACCGCCACGGCCGGCTGCCTGCTGCTGGCGGTTGTCGTGCAGCATAGCTCGATAGTCGCCCTACGGGCGGATGTACAAAAAACAACAGTCGAATCAACTTCGCAGCAAACGCCTGCTCAACAGCAGCAGCCCGAAAAGCAACCAAAGAAGCAGCCCGAGAGCGATGTGCCCGACCGTGAAAAACCGCCACGGCAGGCTCTGGTCGGCGATTCCGGCCGCATGGAATTCGAACCGGGCCGGTTCGATTTTTCCGAAAAGCGACTCCTGGCCCTGGCCGACTCGGGCACGCTCTCGGCGCGATCCTTGATGATGTTGGACGAACCACAGGTTGAAACGTCGGCAAAAACCGCTACCTCCAACGATTGGCCGCAACAGACATACGAGCCGCGATCGCAACCGCTACCGTACTACAAATTGCTAAGGCAAATCCAGGCCGCAGGCATATAGCAGGGTGCGTCCGAGACACACCAGAATTCCTGAAATTGATGGGTAGCCCCGATAGCTTGTCTATCGGGGTGCCGGAGGCACAAGAGGTAGTAACGTCGCCCCGCGCGGCTCCGCCGCCTGATACCTACAAACGAAACAAAACAAATTTCCGCCACGAAATATCGAAAGAACGAAAACACGAAAGATCTGAATCCAAATCACCGGCAACCCAATGGTGCGTCGCGGACGCACCCTACATACGGAGTCCGAATAATGAATAACTCTCGATGCAAACTTGTCCAACCATGCGTTCTGTTGCCGCTTGCATTGGCAACAATCTGCCTTTTGCCGTCCCCTCGGGCCGCGGGCAGTGACTATACAAAGCTGAAGAAACTCGTTCTCTACCCGGCCGCGGCACCTCGCCCGGCGTTGAAGTACCAACTCTTGCCCACACCCCTCGAACGCAAGCCGGGCAACGCGGCTGTTTTTTACGGGAAGACCAAGTGTGAGCAAAACTCCTTCTTTTGCAACAAAGAACTGCAGAATAAGTTAATGGATTATTTAGACGCCCCGTTGCAAGAACTACGCGATGCGAAAGAGATCGGTTTCTTACCGAGTGTATTGCGGCATGTAAAACGAGGAGTACTGTGTGAAGATTGCGATTGGCAGATCCCAATCCGCGAAGACGGCTTTGCAACTCTCTTGCCGGAACTCCAGGAGAGCCGCCAGTGTGCCCGTTATTTACGGCTCATCGCCCGCAAGCAAATCGCTCAAGGCAAATTCGACGAGGCCGCCGAAACGCTGAAATGGGGTTATGCCTTTGGGCGACACGTAGGTGACAGTCCCGTGATTGTCGGCGGTCTTGTCGGCAATGCCATCATCGGAATTATGTCGGACACATTAGAGGAATATATTCAGCAGCCCGGCGCCCCGAACCTTTATTGGGCCCTCACATATCTGCCACATCCGATTTTCGATCTGCGACAGGGTATGGAAGGTGAGATCGTAGCGATCAACGCCACGTTCCCCGACCTGTTCAATGCGGACGAAACGGTCGAAGATCCCGGCTACTGGCGACACAAGTATTGGAAAACCGTCGAGACGCTGGATCAGGTAACTGACTTATGGGGGGAAACCAACGAGAAAGAAATACCGGTAATGCAATTTGCTCGTATCTTACGAAGTTATCCGATCGCCAAACACGCGTTAGTCGAACGTGGAATGACATCACAAGAAGTCGATGCCCTGCCCGTCGGTCGAGCCGTGTTGATGGCCACGGCTCGTATATTCGAAGAAATGCAAGACGAAGCCTGGAAGGGCTATTTCCTGCCTTACTGGGAAGCCAAATCGATAATGGATCGTGCCGAAAATAATCTCGTGCGTATTGCGCTGCGACAAGAAGAACCGTTGCCCGTCGCGTCGGCCCTACTGCCCGCAACACGAGCAGCTCGCACGGCATTCACACGCCTGGAACAGCGGATCGCCTTCCTGCGTGTGATCGAGGCCCTGCGACTCTATGGCGCGGCGAACGGCGGTCGCCTGCCCGAGCGGCTAGCCGACGTCACGGAAGTTCCCGTTCCCTTCGATCCGGTGACCGGTAAACCGTTTACTTACAAACTACTCGGCGATAAATGCTATTTGGAAGCGGCCCCATTGCCCGGTTACCAGTTACGCTATGAAATCAGCTTCGGCACAAATACCCCGAAAAAATAATCCCCTTTCAATCTAATCAAAATACTCTTTGCGTCTTAGCGACTTTGCGTTAGTCTTCCTTGACCACCATACCTCACACAAAGGCGCCAAGACGCAAAGGGAAGAAGGAGAATAGACATGACAAAGTACTTCCGATACGTTTTGCCGTTGTTAATGGTTTTTGCCACCTGCGGGTTTGCCGCCGAAAAAACATTTGATCCGGTCACTCGAGCAAAAACAGTGGCACCGGTTGTCGACGAAATGACGAGGCTTGTCGCACACGTCGATCTGTCGCAACTGCAAGTCGACTCCAGCGTGTCGGCACTCGAGCGAATCGTGCCCCCGGCGGCTCTTGACGGAGAGAGAGTGCGCGGGCAGCTTGCGGCAATTCAAGCCATGTTCCAAAAGGCGGGGATCACCGATTTGTATGTGGTCGTGAGCCTGGATGACATGCCCAACGGATATTTTTTCATCGTGTCGCCTTTGCCCAAAGGCCGGGAATCGATGCCCCAAAAGACACCGCAACTTGCGGACTGGTTGGGGAAGGATAGATCACACGCCATGGTATTGGAGCGGCTGGGTGATTTGGCTTTTTTCGGAACTCCCAGGACTCTGGAGCGATTGCGGAAGCTGAAGCCGGTGGATCAAGTCGAACTGGCCCAGGCCTTTGCGGCGGCTGGGGATACGGACCTGCAAATCGCCTTGCTCGTAAGCGATGACGACCGGCGGGTGGTCGAAGAACTCTTTCCAACATTGCCCAAATTGCTCGGAGGCGGGCCCAGTACGATAGTGACCCACGGTCTGCGATGGGCCGCGCTTGGTCTGGATTTCCCGCCCGAACCTAAGTTGCGAATGGTCATCGAGTCGAAAGACCACCAGGCTGCCGAGGCGTTGAACGCGAAGATCGCAGAGGTGCTGCCCCTGGTTGTTTCGGGCAAAATCTTTGGGGGAAAAACCGAGGAACGAACCCTGGCGGCCGACGCCCTGCGCCTGGCCGCGCTCGTAAAACCCTCCGTCAAGGAAAATCGCATCGAATACACGCTTGGTGCCAATAGTAAAGATGCCGACTCGCTGTGCAAACTGCTTGCCGTGCCGCTGACCGGGAGTCTCGATATTATCTGGCGGCGTCAAACGGCGGACAAGCTTAAGCAACTTGGTCTTGCCATGCATAACTATCACGATAGTAAAAAGTCTTTCCCAGCACAGGCAAACTACGACAAAGAAGGCCGTCCGCTGCTGAGTTGGCGGGTGCATGTCTTGCCGTACATAGATCAACTCAGTCTCTACCGTCAGTTCCACCTCGACGAACCCTGGGACAGCCCGCACAACCGCAAGCTGATCGAAAAGATGCCAGAAGCCTATGCCATGCCCAACTCGTCGGCTCGGCATCAATACCGCACCTGCTTCGTCCGCCCGGTCGGTGAAAACACGGTCTGCCCAGGCAAGAAAGCCATTAAGATCAAGGAGATCACCGACGGAACCTCAAACACGATCATGATCGTCGAAGTCGACGAAAAGAATGCCGTCGTCTGGACCAAGCCGGACGATATCGTCGTCGATCCCAAGCAACCCGCCAAAGGTCTGGGCGGGCACTTCAAGGGCGGGTTTTGGACAACCTTCTGCGACGGTTCGGCACGCTTCATATCCATATCCGCCAAAATCGATCCGCAGCAATTACGTGCCGTGTTTTCCCGCAACGGCGGAGAACCAGTAAATCACAATAAATGGTAGAGCAAGGCGGCCGTGTGGCACGTCCAGAATAGGTGTGAAAGGTGGTGGTTAATCCAGAGAAACGGGTAGCCCCGATAGGCAAGCTATCGGGGCTACCCACTACATCCGCGACGCACCAAAAGCTTTCTAGCGACGCTTCACATCATGGCACCAAAACCCATCGTGATAACGCAGATATAACCGCCCGTCGCATAGCACCGGGTGGGCCCAGGCGTCGCGGACTTTTTTGGGGCCGATAGGCAGGCGGAAGCGGCTGACGATTTCCATTCCCTCGGGCGTATGCTTAAGCAGGGCCACATTGCCTTTTTCGTCCTGGCAGTAGACGCGGCCGTCGGCCATGATTGCCGCGCCGGTTGTCAAATCCTTTAGCTTCTGCAGCGTCTGGCCACTTGACCAGTCGACCAGGCACCAGTATTTAATTCTGCTATATCCGGACGAGAAAAACTGTTTGCCGATCAAAATCCCGCTGCCGGTTACCGTGTCGAGCGGGTTGGTCCACATGTGTTCGGCATTTATGCCGCCGTCATCGGCAACCAGTCGATAGGCACGGCCCAGTTCGGAGTAGGGCGTGACGTAATACACCTGGCCGTAGCCGTAGATGGGCGTGGAAACATTCGTGCCAAACCGATTTTCCAGCGGCACGGTCCAGAGCACTTTGCCGCTGTCGGCGTCGATGCCCAGGCCATGGGCCGAGGTGCAATGTGCCAGCACGCGTCGACCGGCATAGCGGAAGAGTATAGGTGAGGCGTGACCGGCGTGCTCGTCTTCGACCGCATTTTCAAGCGGCGGTGTCGTCCAGACGATTTTACCAGAGTTTTTATCGAGCGCCGCCACGATCGCTTTCTTACCGCCGGGCGAAACTATCAAACGCGGCCCGTCCACCAAAAGACACTCGCCCAGCGCCCAACGAATATTCTTGGCGTCGAAACGTTCGAGAATATTGAACGCCCAAATCTCCTTGCCGTCGGACGCCCGCAGGCAAGCCAGGCGGCCATGTGCCCCGAGCTGATAGATCCGCCCTTCGGAGAACACGCAGCAGGCCCGAGAGCCTGGATACGACCCCGTCCAGGATTTCCCGTTCTTCGTCTTCCAGATAAGTTTGCCGGCCGTGTCGAAACAGTAGATCACGAGATCGTCTCCCACATCACCGGTAATAAAGATCTGATCACCCACGACAATCGGCGAGCACCAGCCCGTGCCCAAATCGTCCTTACTCCATAACAACTTCGGTCCATCTTCGGGCCATTTTTGCAGCAGGCCCTTCTCGTCGGAAATCCCATCCCGCCTCGGCCCCCGCCACTGCGGCCAGCCGGGCTCGGGTGAGGCTATCAGATCGTCCGTCGGATCAACGCTAGCCGGGGCCGTGGTGGATGGCGCGCCGGCCTTCGAATCGGCCGTGCACCCTCGATCTTTATCCTGGCCACAAGCCGAGGAAAGCATGGCAAGCAGAACCAGGCAAGTCGCAACTCGAAGTTTCACGCCGTTAACTTGCCGGCCGTTTTCGAAAAAATCGTTTCGCATATTGGTTCTCTATGGATTTTCGTGGGGGCTAAATGAAAAGTGATTTTTAAATATCGGGTGACAGATTACAGACTACAGACATAGGGCACAGGATAAAAGGCTTGAGCATTGAACAATTGAACCTGGATCATTCTGTCATTCCGAATTTCCGTCATTCTTTCTTAATTCTGATTTCTATATTCGACATTTCCATCCTCCACCTTCCGGTCCCCTGCCATTTATTTCGAGTCCTGCTTTATTTCACCACGATTGATGGTGTTTTTATCAATGGTTATGTTTTTGCTTTCGCGGCCGATCCACATTGCTCGGCGGCGGCCTTCGGCCGACCAGATCGTATTGCCCACTATGGTAACATCGCGGTGACCGTTATCGTTTTTGAATGTACCGCGATTTGGATAGGTGAGCCAGATTCCGGAACGTACCCACCAGTCCTTTTTGGCGTCTTCGTCCGCGATGGCGTGGTCGTTTATTACGGTGTTGCCAGTGATCGAGATCCTTTGGCAGGAGAAGAAGAGGGATATTCCGGCGTTTTTGCAGTTACGGACGGTATTGCCGGTGATAACCGAATCTTCGCACCATTCCAGGTCCAGCCCTACGTCTTCGGCGCCGTCGACAATATTGCCGCTCATCACAATCCGCGTGGCACCCGTACCCCAGATGGCACCGCTGCCGCCGTTTTTCACATAATTATTGGCGAAGATCAGATCGCTGCTATCTTTGCGTTCGAATTTCCAGTTACCCCAAAATTGGATGCCGTGGATGCGCGCATCTACTACCGTGTTACCCAACACTTTCGCGCGGCTGGAGAATTGCAGGATAATGGCCAGGCCCACCTTTCGGAATTCACAGTCGCGGATGGTGATGTCATTGGCATGGTCGGTCAAGATACAGGATCGATCGCAATCGGTGAAGCTCACCGATTCAATCGTCACGCCGTCGGACGCGGTGGGCAAGATCACGAGCCCCTCGGACTCGCTGCCCTTCTTAACTCCCTTTGAGTCAAAATGCAGTTTTTCCAATCGCACGTTTCGCTTCAGAGTCAACAATTTTCCGGTACCTTCGGTGACCTTGAAAACCGATGATCGCCCCGCACCGTGCAGACGGATTTCCTCCGGAACGTTCAAGGGATCCGGTCCGATCAGATATGTGCCGGGCGGGATGTAGATGTCTTTTTTGCCCGAGGCCAGGGCGGCCTTGAGCGCCACCGTATTGTTTGTTTTGCCGTCACCTTGGGCACCAAAATCGGCAAGCGAAGCTGCCCATATTACCGGTACGACCAACGACAGTATGCAAATAGCCGCCACGCATGAAAAAGGCCGGATCATAATAACACTCCCGTTCTTGTTGATGCTTGGATTTTATACGTTCCTCTAGGCGATAACAAGGGAACGAAGATTGTCTCTGGTAGTAGTACACTTATGAAGTGAGCGGAGTGGCGCTAGCCACCGGCCCGTTGATAGACCGTTTCAATACACCGGTGATAACAATTATGTTGTTGTCACCGCGCATACCAGGCGATCAGGCGCGCGAGTTGGCGGTTCTTGCCGAGGGAACTTACACGTTGCCGGTGGCGGTAGCCCGACAGTCCGGCGTAGGCCTGGCCTCGATCCAGCGCGCCGACCAGATCGATGGCATCTTTCGTTTCAGGCGACCGCTCTCCACAGACCAGGCGCAAGAGCCACATGCCCACGGGGAACGAAAGTGCCATTGCCCGAAAGCCTTCGGTCACGGCCCATCCCGGCTTGTTGAGTACGGCATATTGTTTCGAAGCCGCGGCTGTCTCGAAATACAAG
>JAFGTN010000832.1 GCA_016934075.1 Pirellulales bacterium | reverse complement strand
GCTCGACCTCCACGTCCAACCGCGGTAGGAGCCCCGACCCCAGCCACATCACCGGCACCATCTCCCAAGCTTGTACCCGGCGCTGAGCCTTCGACACGACCCACCGCGACCAAACGCACGTATCCGCTCAACGATCCGATCGACCCCGGCAGAAGTGTCGAAACGCCGGCGGCCGGCGACGATCCGGCCTTGAAACACGACAAACCCGGCTACACAACCGTCAAGGTATTCTACGCCACCGACCGCGAATGCGAATATGCAGCGGACTGGACGAAACTGGGAACCATCCCCTGGGAATACCTCACGACGGCCGCCGGGTGTTTCACTTTTTTGATGCTGCTCGTGCTGGCGTTCAAAAGAAACCGGTATACGGGCGGCTTGTTCTTATTGGGCACGGCCGCTACCGTCGGATTGTTTCTCTGCACGTACATGATTCCCCGCAACACCAAGCCGCAAGAGACGCACCTTGCCGAAATCTACGGTAACAATCGCGGCACGCTGGAAGTCGGCACCTGTGAAGTCAGCATCCCCGAGGAACATAAAGTAGGCGAGATCGAACGCCCTTCCATCCTACGCCTCGAGTTCAACGAAGATCCCACAAAACATGTCGTGCTGATCGGCGTCGAGCGCAAAACGGACGACAAGTTCTTCACGGAACTCAAAAAAGATATCTCAAAAAGCACCGACAGACAGACATTTATCTTCATCCACGGCTACAACGTCACTTTCGATGGCGCCGCGCTCCGTACGGCACAGCTCAAGTACGACCTGAAATTCGACGGACCGGCCATCTTCTATAGCTGGCCCTCGCAAGGCGGACTGCTGAAATATACTGTCGACGAAGAAAACGTTAAATGGACCGTTCCCCATCTGGAACAGTTCATCATTGACATCGTCAAAAAAACCGGCGCCAAACATGTCCACCTCATCGCTCACAGCATGGGCAACCGCGCGCTCACGGCCGCCTTGCAGCGACTGTCTCAAAAACTCAAACCCCAAGAACTGCCCATGTTCAACGAGGTCGTGCTCACCGCGCCCGATATAGACGCCGACATCTTCCGCGATGACATCGCACCGGCTATCATAAAAACGGCCAAACGTGTAACGCTCTATGCCTCGTCCAACGACAGCGCCTTGGCCGCGTCGAAAAAGCTCCACGGCAATCCACGCGCCGGCGAGTCGGGAAAAAATCTGGTCATCGTGCCCGGCATCGATACAATCGACGTATCGGAAATCGACACCAGCCTCCTGGGGCACACCTACTACGGCGACAACGACACGGTCATCACCGACATTGTGCAAGTGCTGCACGAATCCAAGCCTCCCAATCTCCGCGAACGACTACGCGAGGCCAGGTTAAACGGGCACAGATATTGGGTGTTTCTCATCAACAAAAATGCCGAACCGTAATGGCTTGCAGAGGACAAGTGGCAGGAATGTCGAAATCAGAATGAGGAAAGAATTAGGAATGCCGAAGGACCAATGATCATAGTTTAATGATCAATGTCCAATGCTTTATGCTCTAATATAAGTTAGCCCGACCGCTTACGGCGGATTGAGAATACATCTCAAGTGGCACGTTGTCAGCCTCCCCAAACCTCCCAATTTTCTTGTCTTCAACCTACCGTTCACCGCTCACAAACTGACCTTGAACTGACCGCCGCTTTCTTGTACAAGCCCGCGGTTACATTTCAGAAATTGTTTACCTATTTACCCCATAGCCGTTCTCGGCCGGGAGGTTTGTGGTCATGCGCCGCTCGATTATTCCCTTTGTGTTTGTTTGTGCCGCTTGTTTACCAGTGGGCCTCGACTGCACCGAAGCGACGGTCAACGCTGCCGAGCAGACCTTCCCCTATAAGGCATATATCTCGGCCGACGATGTCTATGTTCGTAGCGGTCCGGGTAGAAACTATTATCCCACAGACAAGCTTCGGGCAGGGCAGGCCGTCGAGGTTTATCGCCACGACCCGGGCGGATGGTACGCCATCCGACCGCCAAAAGGCAGCTTTACTTGGGTTTCCCAGCGGTTTGTCCGCCGCGGCGGCGACGGTCTGGCCGAGGTTACCGGCAAAGAAGTGGCTGCCCGGGTGGGAAGTCGTTTCAGTGATATCCGCGACGTAATTCAAGTACGCCTGAAAGAAGGCGAAATCATCGAGCCGCTGCCCTCTAACGACATGCCGTCCGCCGCGATGAACCCATCCGCGGCCAAATGGCTCAAAATCGCCCCACCGTCGGGCGAATTTCGCTGGGTACATGCCAGGTTCGTCGATCCCAATTATCCCAAGAACGGCATTCGTAAGGCTCCGCCCGGCAACAGTCCTTTGGTACAACAATCCTCGGCAACCGTCGTCAGTTCCAAGCGCCCCACACAACACGCTGTGGTGGACCAGGCGGATCGCCCACAGTCGCAACCCGTTGCTTCGACGACGGCCAGGGGGGTGATCTCACCGGAGGAATTCCAAAAGCGGATTGAAAACGCCGAGTTGGAGCTTTCGGTGATGGTGGCCGAGGAGCCCACTGTCTGGCAATTCGACGAATTGATCACCGAGGTCCAGTCGCTTTTGAACCGCTCGGAAACCGCTCCACAACGCGGAAAGGCGAGAATCCTGTTGGCTAAGATCGACCGCTTCGCCAGCATCAAACAACGGCATATCGCCGTGAACACACTTTGGGAAAACACTCAAAATCGCAACCAATACCTGTCTGACCTGCGCCGCCAAAACGAATCACACCGCCCGCCTGTGGACGGGCGTTTCGACGGCCAAGGACGACTCACTCGCGTGGTGTCGCCCAAACGCGGCGCTCCGCGATATGCACTGGTCGATGACGCTGGCGACATTCAGTGCTATGTTACTCCCGCGCCGGGCGTCAACCTCCGCCACTACGAGCAACGGCTGATCGGTGTCAACGGCTCACGCGGCTATGTGCCCGAACAACGGGCCCCCCACATCATGGCCAAACATGTGGATGTCCTGGAGGAAGCACCAACTAAAATCCGCTAACGGTTTGCAAGTCCAGCTCATTACCCAAAGCTCATGGCTCATAATTTCTTCCGGACAACACCTTGCGAAATATCGAAATCAAAGCTCGCCTCGCCGATATCCGGGCAGCCGAAAAAACGGCCGAAGAAATTGCCACGAAAAACCTTGGCACTCAGCATCAGATCGACACTTACTTCGATGCGCGGCACGGCCGCCTGAAGCTTCGCCAAATCGACGGGCTCTCTGCCCAACTCATCTGGTATTCGCGTCCCGACAGCGAAGAACCAGCAGCGAGCGATTACGAGCTGGTTCCGGTTCCCAATCCTGAAACACTAAAGACCGCCTTAACGGCCGCCATGGGTACCCGCATAGTAGTGGAAAAATACCGCCGTATCTTGCTCTGGAACAATGTGCGTATTCATTTGGATCGAGTTACTTCGCTGGGGGAATTCCTTGAATTCGAGGCCGTAATTGGGCCAAGCGACGACGAAACGGCTGCATACGAGCAAGTCGAGGAACTAATGCGACGTTTTGATATTGAACCGGCCGATCTCTTGCCCAATTCCTATGCCGATATGCTTATCTAAAGGTATAGAAACAAATCAGGAAAACCACCATGTCGCACAATCGGCACGATCCGCACTTGCGCCGCGTTCCTGGGATTGTGGGAAAATGATTCCCCCCCACTGTTTGACCCGAGCCGATTTGAACCTATCTTTTCTTGGTGCTGACAATCTATCCGCTCGTGAAGCAGTAATAATAAAAAATTGGCGACATAGCGGAAATCGACAATCAGTCAAAGACACAATAAATTGCCGACCAATGAGTTCTTAGGAATCAGAAAGCGCCGTAGCAATGAAAGTCGAGTATATCAATCCCTTTATCAAGTCAATCGGCAACACGTTTAATACAATGCTCAATTGCGAGCTGAAACGTGGCGATATCGGCTATAAGCCCAATACTCATCCCCTATATTCCGTCAGCGGCGTTATCGGACTATCAGGCAGAGCAGTGGGCACGGTTGTATTGAGCCTTTCTAAAGAGGTCGCTCTGAAGGCAGCTACGACAATGTTGCTGACGGAGGCTACCGAAGTCAACGATGAAGTGCTCGACGCCGTCGGCGAACTGACCAATATTGTGGCCGGGGGAGCTAAATCAGAGTTGGAAGAATACCAATTGGCCGTCAGCCTGCCCAATGTGATCACCGGATGTAATCACGAAGTCCACTTCCCCACAAATGTTCGGCCCATCTGTATCCCGTTCGACAGCAATTGGGGCGAACTGTCCCTGGAAGTCGGGCTGGCTGAAGTAACCGTGCCGGTGGGAACCTGAACGCATTTCCATGCTTACGTCCATAACGCATCATAGGCGACTAGGCTATCGTCAATCTCCTCTGTAATCCCGCATTTTCACACTTTATCCTCAAGTTAGGAAAAACAGGTTGCCGATACGGGCTGCGGCCGGGCAATCGGTGTATACTGCCCGTTCCGCAAAGTTGGGCGATTTGGGAAATCCGGATGATATGACTTGGTCGCGGAAAAGCATAGCCGCGCAAAAAATAACATGGCCTCATCAGACATTAGAAAAGCGGCCGTACTACTAATGAGCATGCCGCAGAACGATGCGGCAAAGTTGCTCGCCAGGCTCGATTCCGCGCAGGTCGAGGCCGTTTCCATCGAGATCGCCAAGCTCTCCGACATCACCGGCGAAGAGCAGGAATCGGTTATCCAAGAGTTCGCCCAATCAAATCCCACGGCCTTGTCCGACCGGTCCGGCGGTCTGGAAGTGGCCAAAAGCCTCGTCGAACAGGCACTCGGCAAACAGGCCGGTTCCACACTCGACAACGTCCGCCAGTCGATCGAGGCACTGCCCTTCGGCTTCCTGCAGAAAGTCGACAGCCAGAACCTGCTGACGTTCATTATCGATGAGCACCCACAGACAATCGCCCTGATCCTTTCCCATGTCCCACCCACCCAGGCGGCCGATATCATCAGTGGGCTACCGGCCGAGCGCCAGCTATCGGTTGTACGTCGCGTGGCCACCATGAGCCAGACCAGCCCCGAGATCATCCAGGAGGTCGAACGCGGCTTGGAAAACCGCATGGCCAGCGTGATGAGCCAGCAGTTCGAAAAAGCCGGCGGCGTGGGCAGCGTGGCTGAGATGCTGAACGTCATCGATCGCACCACCGAACGTAGCCTGCTGGAAAACCTGGCGCAAGAAGATCCCGACCTGGTCGAAGAGATCCGCCGCCTGATGTTCGTCTTCGAAGACATCACAAAATTCTCCGACCGCGACATCCAATCAGTGCTCAAAAACGTGGAGAGCTCGCAATGGGCCATGGCGCTGAAAGGTGCCAGCGAAGAGCTCAAGGAAAAGATCCTCAACAATATGTCCAAACGAGCCTCGGACATGCTCCGCGAAGAAATGGACTACCTCGGACCCGTGCGACTCTCAAACGTCGAACAGGTTCAGCAGCAGATCGTCGATATCATCCGCACCTTGGAAGACACGGGCGAAATCACGCTGCAGAACAACGAGGAAGAAGAGCAGTTCATTCAATAGAACCACAGTCGGGTGTCGAAATAATAGGGTGTTGCCGCGATAGACCACTTGACATGCTGAACACGTGTGGTAATAATTAAGATAGAGTGCCCGGTTCACTTCGGGCATCTAGGCGACTATGTAAAGGACCAAATCAAGGGCATACAGCATCTTAACTGCCGTAAGTCTTCAGCATCCCCCGAATGGGGATAGGCTTTGAAAAGCAGGTGGTTTTCAATTTCCCGCTTGCCCCGGTCCACATTCTTCTGCGCGTCGCCCTAAGGTGATAAACACCTTCCCTGCGATTCTTGCGTATGATCATGCACCTGGAGTAATTCCCCCTAACTCTCAAGAATTTTTACTTGCCACAGAGGCACAAAATGTCTGTAGACGCCATTAATTCGATTCGATCCCTCGCTGGAATCGGCAATTTGAAGAATCATCAGTCGGTTGATAGATCGAAGCCTTTAACGCTGTGCGCGAATTTTTCCTGGACGGCTTTTGGATCGATCTTTTATAACTGCTGTCAGTTTTCCTTGTTCGTGATATTGGCAAAGATTGGCAGTACGGAAATGGCCGGCCAATATACGATAGGCCTTGCTATCACGGCACCGGTGATGATTTTTTTCGGTTCCAATTTGCGAGCCATAATAGTTTCCGACGTCCACCGCGAGTACCAAATTGGCGGTTACTTGACATTTCGCCTTATATCATTGGCAGCGGCCTTGAGCATGATCCTCGCCATCATACTAATGAGTGGATACCGACATGAGACGGCTTTGATAATAATTATGGTCGGCCTGGCCAAGAGCATTGAAGGTATCAGTGCGATTTTCTTCGGCTATTTCCAGCAGAACGAGCGGATGGATCAAATCGCTATTTCCAGGATTGCCAAGGGGATTCTTTCGATATTGTTTTTTGTCGCCGGGGTGTGGATTTTTGGAACCGCCTTGGGAGGTGTAGTCGGGTTGGCGGTGGCCTGGCTGACGACGCTTCTGTTTTTCGACATCCCCAGAGCCCATGTATTGGCGAACCATCGTGTCTTTCATCAAGATGCTCCTATGGAATTATTTTGGCCCGTATGGAACCCTCGACAGTTGAGAAAGCTTTTCATACTGTCTTTGCCGATTGGCATTACGGTAATGCTTGTCAGCCTCAGCGCGAATATTCCTCGCTATTTCGTCGAGGTTTGGGAAGGCGAGTCCGCCCTGGGCGTTTTCGGTCCCATATCTTATTTCATGGTGCTTGGGAACGAAATCGTGTTGGCGTTGGGACAGTCGGCAGCGCCGCGCATGGCAAAATATTACGTGCACAAAGATCGCATGTCGATAATCCGCCTTCTTTTACGCGAAAAGGCTGTCGGAGCCGTTTTGGGAATTATCGGTGTCGTGCTGGCCGCCGCGGCCGGGCCTTGGCTATTATCGTTTGCCTTTGGGCCCGAATACATCAAGTACGGCAACGTGTTTCTGCTCTTGGCGATGACTTCCGGGATAACTCTGGTTTTCGGCTTTTCCGGGATGTTTTTGACGGCCGCGCGGGCTTTTTGGATCCAAATTCCCGTGCGAGTATGCAGTCTTGCGGCGATGGCAGTCTGTTGCATGGTTCTCGTTCCCTCGCATGGAATCGACGGAGCGGCAATAGCTATGTTCGTAAGCGCGCTGGTTCATTCCACATTAGCCTTCACGGCCGTTGTTTTCATGTTATATCGCATGCAAAACACCGGCGAGATTACACTGCAGAACAATGGTCAATGTGACATCACTCCTTGTAAAGGATCAGAGTTGCCCCATCCCAAGAAGGCTGCCGAGGAGGAGGAAATTCTCGAACTCGGTGCTTGATACGGGGTATAAGCGATTGCCACAAATGAAAGTGATTGCCCATCTTTTCCTGTCCCAGTCATGCGGCTATCGGCTACACAAGAGTCTGCGCGGCGAATCGACTATCATAGTTTCGATTTGGGGATCGGTAAGGCCGTGCTCGCGCAGAAGCGGACAAAACGAAGTCAAGACATGGTCCAGGCCGCGACCTCCGTTAGTCCGCAGTTGGGAACGTCTGCAGGTATCGCTAGAAAGTAGAACCTGTTTGGTGTAACCCATTTGGACTAACTTCATGACACGCTTCGCTCTGAGGTCATCGGACATCAACTCGTTCCACCCGATGAGGTCGAAGGCGCAGGAAGCGCCCCGCTCGAGAATAGGCAGATAGTACTCCAGATCTTTATCGGCATCAGGATGCCATTGTGCGTCGCAATGTCCGATGGCCACGCGCGACAGATCGGCTCTGGCCCGTTCGAGGGTGTCCAATTGTGCGTGGCCACCACGGCCTAGCGAGGCGTGTGTGATAATTGCCATGCCAGTGCGACGTTGAGCTTGGGCGGCCGCCGCGAAAAGCCGCAGCTCGTTCTCGTCCAGTTTGTAGTCTTGCGGTTTGGAGTTCGGCTCGTTGTGACTAAACAACTCGCCGATGATTCCAGCGCATACACCGTCGGTGCCTTCCTCGATTTGGGAAACGAAATAGTCGGCGATCTTGCCGGCATCCGCCTGTTTTGCCCATGCCGGCCAGGTGTGATAGTCATAAAAAGCGATGCCGGAAATGATCCGCACACCGGATGACTCGCTAAGTTTTTGAAGTGCGAGCGGGTTGCGGCCAATACCCTCGCAAGTGACCTCGATAACCGCGTGACCGCCCGCGGCCCGGAAGATCTCCAGTTCTTCGTTCATCGCGGCGGTGTCGGTAACTCTGTTATCATCCTGGCCCGAATGCACGGATAAATCGCAGTATAGATGCTCATGTGGCAGCGTGGGCCCCAATGCGGACGACTGCATCGGTCCTGTTACGGTCATGATTTCATTAGATTGCGAACCGGCATGCGCGTACATGAATAACCTCATCCACCGTGGCGTAATACACCAAGAGAATTTCTCCGTCATCAAGCATCGTCATTTCGGGAGTGCCGAAATCGTATGACGGCAGCGAGTTCCACAATTCTTCACCTTTTCCCGGCCTAGGTTCAACAGGTAACGGAACGGCCGTGACCTTTTTTTTTGCAGGATCCCATAATTGTATGGGGAAGTCGCTCCAGGTTTTTCCACAATCGACGCTGTGAAACAGTCGAATGCCTTCCACCTGTGTTCGTACATTGCCCGCGGCGAGAAGACTTCCGTCGGCTAGGACCAGCGGTGTCATAATCTGGCAAACCGTGTCGGTGGGCTGGGGCGGCGACCAGGTGCACCCACCGTCAGACGACACACATTGGTGAACCTGGATGGTTTCCTCGCTGGAATTGATATAGGTCCAAGCAAGCATGACTATGCGTCCATCCGGAAGAATCGCAACTTTTCCATCACCGAAGCCCAGTTTTCCGCTCTCGTCATGCATGATGGGAAACAGCGGCGAGAACGACCGACCGCCATCGTCGGAAAATGATCCCATCATGAACTGTTGGCCATGCTCGCCCGTGGCTTCCACGGGCATCAGCAATCTCCCACCCGGTAGGCTCAGTGGTCTGCTTCCCAGGAATGTGTCTCGGGGTCCGCCTTTGAGTTCTACCTCCACAGACGTGCTCCACGAATTTCCACCGTTCTCGCTTCGGCACATATATGTACGCTGCCTTAGCCGCCGACCTTCTTCGCTGAAGATATAGGCGTCGGAATTCTTGGCCTCCACGGTTTTGAAGAAAGCGGCCGCGGCTCCATCATGTTCGCAGACAACCCCGTAATGTACTGATTCTGGTTCCGAGACGGCAGTCCGGTCGAACACAGATACGGGATCCGACCAGGAATTCCCGCCATCCGAAGATGATTGCGCAAGAAGTACCCCATCGCGTGAATACTTGGAAGTGCCGCGGCGATATACGCAGACGACTGTTTCACCCACGCGGCAAACACCCGGGAAGGCCGACACATCCGACTTGTCGGCTGCGGCCAGATTCGGGGAGACCGCCGAGTCTTGACGTATAGTCACTGACACCGGCACGGCATGGCTTTCGTTGCTGTCGACTGTGTTCGGTTGGTGGCCGGGCGAATACATAGATGGATTCAATCGTATTTGTTCCAGTGTGAGAGTAAATCTGAGTTAATTGAAATTATTGGTTGACATTATGAGTAATTATACAGATAATTGCGGTATGTCAACTTCAATTAGCGGATTTTCTAGTATCCATCAACTGGCCAAGCGGTTGGAGCAAGACATCGCGCGGCGACGTCTTCGCTCCAATGACCGCTACCTGACCGCGGCAGAGGCCGGAAAGTTGTTGGGAGTCAGCCGGGCCACGGCCGATAGGGCATTAAAGATTCTTGCCGACAACCAACTCGTGACCCGGCGGCAGAATCTTGGCACATTTGTTCGCACCCCTCCGGTAGCGACGACGGATGTGAAAATACGCACGGTGCATGTCCTTATACCGGCCGAATTGGAATTCGATCCTTTCGTCTGTTCCAATCGCATGGTGGAAGGGATCCGCAAGCAGATCCGCGACGTCAATGTGCAGTTCAGTTTCATTCCTCGCGGAATGGGTGTTGGTTATGTGGAGAAACTTATTGCATCTTCCAGTTCAGACCGTGAACTGGTGGGCGTGGTGGCGGTTTCCTGTTCGCGCGAGGTGTACCATTTCCTTGCCGAGTCGGGCGTACCGACGGTGGTATTCGGTTCGTTGTATCCAAGCGAACCGGCGATGCCGTCGGTGGACTTGGACAACCATGAGGCCGGTAGACTGCTGGCCCGCTACATAGTCGATCGTGGTCATCGCCGCATCGGGTACTTGTTTGCGGCAGACGGACGACCGGGCGCGAATGCTTTTTATGACGGCATCAGCGAGGTATTGACCGAGGCACGCCTGCCGCACAATGCGTTGATGGTTCGTCTCATGCCCCCGGACATACCGACCTTTTCCGCGGCCGCGCGTGATTTGCTGCAAATCCCGGATCGTCCCACGGCTTTTATTACACAAGGCCAGTACCTGGCGGACTTGATCTCGTCGGTTACGTCTGAATTGGGTTTGAAAGTTCCCGCCGATTTGGACATCGTTTTTGCCGATAACGCCACCGCGGAAACGGAAGATTCTCCCTTTGCTCACGTACAGGGCAAGGTGTGTTTCGAAGAGACGGTGGCACTGATCGGCCGCATGATCTATCGGCTCTCACGCGGACAATCCCTGGAAGAAGAAAACGTGGTGGTCCCGGTGGTGCTTCGCGACGCCAAGTCGGTATCCGGAATAGACTAAGCGATGTCCAACAGGAAATCATTTTTTTGTGGATGCAGGAAACCATGACTAAACCGCCAAAAGGCCCTGGTCAAAAGCCTGACTCGGGACGACCTATATACGGTTTTACGCTGGTGGAACTCCTCGTAGTGATCGCCATCATCGGGATCCTGATCGCGCTGTTGCTGCCGGCCGTACAAGCCGCCCGCGAGGCGGCTCGGCGGATGCATTGCGCCAATAACTTCAAACAGGTCGGGGTCGCGCTGCATAATCACCACTCCGCCCAGCGGGCATTTCCCCAAGGGGTCGACATGCGCCGCAGTAGCAATCCGTGCTCGATGCCCGATAATGTCAGCACAAACAAAATCGGCTTCGCATGGAGCGCCTTGATTCTCCCTTATCTGGAACATGGGCAACTGTACGACCGCTTGGATCACGATACGAATTACCACCTGGGTATCAATTTCGATATCAGTGCCGAATTCATATCCGCCTACCTGTGCCCTTCCGATCCCCAAGGCCGCGAGTTGGTCAATGTCGACGATGGACACTACAACGGTCGCATAGAGGAGGAAGACATGGCTAAGACAAACATGCTGGGCGTGGCCGATAGCGAAGACTACAGGTGCGACAGTTCATTTCCCAAGTGGAACGGTGACGGCGTGCTTTATCAATACGTCAAGACCAAGATCCGTGACATCACCGATGGAACCAGCCACACACTCATTACGGGCGAGGTGATCGGTAACATCGCGGTGCCCCACTCGGCCGCTTTCTGGCTCTCTTGGTCCATTAGCGATACGCGAAACGGCATCAATAATCCTTTGCGAATGCCCGCCAGCACTCCTTGGGATTTTAACAACGGTGGTTTTGCCAGCTATCATCCCGGCGGATGCCATTTCGGCTTTGCCGACGGAAGCGTCCATTTCCTCGACGAGACGATCTCTCAAAATGTGCTTCGGTCTTTGACAACCCGAAACGGAATCAGTAGCGTTTCGCAAACGCCGGACGCGGCGATTCCGTTGGAAGTTTATCGGTAGAGGGCCGGGGAAAATGGCGCTAATATAGATGTCTTCCGTACCCCATACTAACCCGAAGCGCAAGCGAAGGGCGGCTAGATGCATAACCTGGTCATCCATCCCTTCGCTTGCGCTTCGGGTTAGTGTTATGATCGGATTTCTCTGTTCGACAGTCGTGGCTGCCGCACCAATCGACATCGGATCTCGGCTGGAGTTGATGATCGACGAACATCTGATCGAATCGATGAGCGGCGTTTCTCTAAAGCTGCACAAACCTACGCCACGCGAAGTGGCTATTGTTTTCGACGCGCCCTGGGAAGGCAACATGAGCGGTTATCACACCGTGTTCCAAGACGGTGACCGCTATCGCATGTACTATAAGGCGGAACAACTCATGCTACGGCCGGGCGAACTCACCTCCACTCACCCGCTCTTCACCTGCTATGCCGAGAGCAAGGACGGCATCCGCTGGGTCAAGCCCCGGCTGGGAATCCATGAGTTCGACGGTTCGAAAGACAACAACATCATTCATGTCGGGCCGGCGGCACACGCCTTTTCGCCTTTCAAGGATAGCAATCCAAACTGTGTGCCCGAAGCCAAGTACAAGGCCATAGCATGCGGCAAAGACCGTAAACTGTTCGCGTTTCAATCGCCCGACGGCATCCACTGGTCGCCCTTGCAAGACAAACCGATCATGACTCAAGGCGAGTTCGACACTCTTAACGCCGTGTTCTGGGATACCACGCGCGGCCACTATCGGGCGTACCTGCGCGATTTTCCTGAAGGATTTCGAGCAATCCGAACCGCCACTTCCGAGGATTTCGTGCACTGGACCGAACCGGTGCCATTGGTTTACAACGACACTCCCCGCGAACAGCTCTATACGCCCGGCATCTTGCCCTATTTCCGCGCGCCGCATATCTTCATCGGCCTTCCCGCCCGCTACATCGACCGTGGCTGGTCCGCTTCGATGGAGGCCCTGCCGCAACCACGGCACCGCCACTTGCGCGCAGGCATAAACCCACGCTATGGCACCGCGCTGACCGACGCGCTCTTCATGAGCAGTCGCGACGGACGGACATTCAAACGCTGGAAGGAAGCATTTATACGTCCCGGGCCGGCAAGCAAGGACAACTGGACCTATGGAGACAACTACCCGAGTTGGGGCATTCTGGAAACTCGATCCGATATCCCCAACGCGCCGAACGAGCTTTCACTGTATGTAAGCGAAGCCTATTGGACGGGCAGCAGTTGCCGGTTACGGCGATTTACCATCCGCACGGACGGCTTCGTATCGGCGACGGCATCTAGCCGTGGCGGCAGTCTTACGACCAAGCCGCTCGTGTACCAGGGCAGTCAACTCGTGATAAATTTTTCGACCTCGGCGGCGGGCACGATACGAATTGTGGTCCTGGACGAGAAAGGCGGGCCTTTGCCGGGCTATGACTCGGGCGAGATCTTTGGCGACAGCGTGGCAAGAACCGTTAAATGGTCCAACAAAAAAGACTGCTCCGCATTGGCCGGAAAACCAATCCGGCTGAAAATTTTCCTGCATGATGCGGATCTGTTTTCATTTTGGTTTCAATAATTTGTGGTGCGGGCCCCAGTTTGACACCCAGCAGCCAAGATGGCTGCACCACAAATGGGCAAGCTATGCTTCGATCACCCCTGAAAGCGGTATTACAAACGGCAAGCTGGAAAGCGTATAATGCATTGTTGATCCACTCCTTGTCATTCGAAGCAGCCAGATGTCATCGTTGCGTTATCCGTCCGTTTTGCTGATTAGTTTTTCCGCTTTTGTGGTCTTTGGCCACCCGGCAATTTTGCAAGGCCACGACTGGTTGCCGCAGCCGGAAAAGGCAGCGATCATGGTGGTCAGTTCGCATCCCGACGACGAGGGAATCTTCTTCGGCGGCGCGATTCCTTACTACACGCAGGTGCGAGAGCTGCCGATGGTGCATATCTCCATGACCAGCGGAGATTGGGGCCGTGAGCCGGAGATTCGCGAGGAAGAACTACGCAACGCTGATTGGATCTACGGACTCCGCAACGAACCGCTGTTTCCCCGCTTCAAGGATTATCCCACCAGCACGCTCGACGGAACGTGGGATGTCTGGGCCGACGGCCTGTTGGATGGTATCGGTATCGAAGAGGGTCGGGCGGCGGCCGGTCTTTATGTGGCCGAGCAGATTCGCCGGTACCGGCCCGATGTTATTATCTGTCACGATATCGAAGGCGAATACGGCCAT
>JAFGTN010000831.1 GCA_016934075.1 Pirellulales bacterium | reverse complement strand
GATACTTGTGAATGTCGTGGATATCGCCCACCTTCTTATCGGTCCAACCACTGGCGTTGTTCACCAGACGCGAGGGATCGGTTTTTTTCAAAAGATCTACGTAATGGGCCGTGTCGTGCTGGCCCCAGCCCTCGTTGAAGGGCACCCAGACGATAATAGACGGATGGTTGCGCAGCCCTTCCACCATCCGCAACAGTTCTCTTTCGAACTGCTTCTTCGATTCGGGCGTTTTGTTGTCGCCGCTGGGCATGTCCTGCCAGACCAACAGGCCAAGTTTGTCACACCAATAATACCAGCGGCGCGGCTCGACCTTGACGTGCTTGCGGACCATATTGAATCCCAGCCTCTTGGTCACTTCCAAGTCGTATCGCATGGCTTCGTCGCTGGGCGGTGCGTTCAGCCCATCGGGCCAGAAGCCCTGGTCGAGTGTGCCCACCTGGAAAATCGGCTTGCCGTTTACAAGCATGCATGTGCGGCCCTTGGCGTCTTTACCCAGCGAAATCTTCCGCATGGCGAAATACGAATCGACCTCGTCGACATTTTTTCCGTCTTTAGTCAGTTTGACTTTCAAGTCGTAGAGCGTGGGCGAGTCGGGCGACCAGAGTTTCATCTTGTCCTTGGGGATGGGAAGACGCATTTCGGCGTCTACCTTACCATCGACACTGGGAATCTTCCGGCCACCTTCAGCGGCGATTGCCTCGACCTTGTACCCGCCATTCTCCGTTCCCTTCCCTTCGACCTTCAGCTTCAAGCATTGACCGTCGACATCCGGCTCGATCAGCAAACGTCCGATATGCGCTTCCGGCACCGGCTCAATCCATACCGTTCGCCAGATACCGGTCGAGGGTGTGTAATAAATTCCATGCGGCTTATTGATCTGTTTTCCCCGCGGTTGCGAGCCCGAACTCGATGGATCGAAAACACGAACCGCCAACTCCTGCTCACCACCGTCATTCAACGCACCGGTAATGTCGAACGAGAACGGATCATAGCCTCCACGGTGCAAACCAACGCGTTTGCCGTTGACAAAAACTTCGGCCTCCCAGTCTATCGCCTCAAAGTGCAATATCACCCGATCGCCGTCCCAAGACTTCGGTACACTGAAAGTCCGGTGGTACCACGCACGTTCCGTGCGCTTCATCACGCCCGACAGGGCCGATTCGATGGGAAAGGGCACAAGTATCTTTTCGTCGAACTTTGCCTCACTTGGGAGTTTCGCTTCCGTTGATCCGATGTCCAACTGCCAAATACCGTTAAGGTTCATCCAGCGCGGTCGAACCAACTGTGGTCGGGGATATTCGCGATGCGCATTTTCGGGTGTCACCGCTTTACCCCATCGCGTCATGAGCGGTCCCTTGGCCGCTTTCCAATCATCGGCCCAAGCCTGTTCGGAACAAACCAACCCCAGCAACAAACTCGCCAGGCCGGTAATAATAAATGAACGTTTCGCTCTCGAAATAGTAATAAACTGTTTCATTGGTATTCCTTCGTTATGTCGTGTTGGACTGGAATGTTTACGGAAACAAAGACCAAGCTTTGTCAGAGAACCGCCCATTAAGATAACACAAACCGCAGGGCGATAATTCCTCAAAATTGCTGAGAAAATGCCTCAAATCGGCCGTCTCCCCGCCAAGGACGTAATAATACAACCGTTTTGATGCGGAAAAACGTTTCGATCTTTCCCAAAAGCCGCATCATCGATACAACTATATTTGGTATATGCAATAATTCAGAATGGTATGGCACCCGACGAGTCAATGGAGAAATATCAAAATTCGTCTAAAAATAGCGGCGGGGCTGCCTCCACACGACTATCAAAGATGCGTCACGGCCAAGTATGGCCGTGATACAACGGGAAACTCAAATCACATAGTATCAATCCAGGCAAACAATCCATGAGCCAAAGCAAAGCTGTCGGAATCGACCTCGGCACAACCAACTCGGCAGTCGCATGGATCGACGACATGGGCCGCTCGATGATGTTGCCCAACAGCGAGGACGAATTGCTTACACCCAGCGTGGTGCTGTTTCGCGACGACGGCGTCGTTGTGGGGAAAGACGCTCAATCGGCGGCCTCGGCCATGCCCGACCGGGTGGCGGAATGCGTCAAGCGCGACATGGGCCAGGCCGTCTATCGGCGACCGATCCGCAACGAATATCTGCCTCCGCAAGTCATTCAGGCCTGTCTATTGCGCAAGCTCAAAACAGACATGATCGAGCGACTCGGCGAGGACTATAACGTGGTCATTACCGTGCCAGCCTATTTCGACGAACCGCGCCGCAGAGCCACCACCGAGGCGGGAGAGTTGGCCGAGCTTTCCTTTATCGACATCGTCAACGAGCCCACCGCAGCGGCCTTGTCTTTCAGCGAAACCAGCGGATATCTTTCTCCCGATACCAAAGACCTGGAAGAAATGAACGTACTGGTTTACGACCTCGGCGGCGGTACGTTCGACGTCACACTTTTGCACCTGGCGCCGGGCAAGATCGAAACTCTGGCCACCGACGGCGACGTGCAACTGGGCGGCCATGACTGGGACCAACGATTGGTGGATTTTCTGGCCGAGGAATTCGAAAAAGTCTACGGTCTCGACCCACGCGAGGTGCTGGTTTCGAACGGCAGGCTCTTCCAGGCGGCCATCGCCGCCAAGCACGCGCTTACCGCGCGGAACCGTACCACAGCGTACGTCGAACACGCCGGACACCAGCACAACTTTCCGCTCTCGCGCAAAATGTTAGAAGACATGACGGCCGACCTGCT
>JAFGTN010000830.1 GCA_016934075.1 Pirellulales bacterium | reverse complement strand
GAACACAACATGGTTTTCGCATACACAAACGGTTGCGAAGGATACCTGGGAACGAAGGCGGATTACGAACTCGGTGACAGCGGCGGATACGAAACGTCTCCACTCGGAGCGCCACTTCAGTACCATGGGCGGCTTGCGCCACAACCGAATGTAGAAAGCAAAATACAAGAAGCCATAGCGAAAATTCTGCGAGACCTGCACGGTTGTTTTTCCTAGATGGAAAAGCGAATAGACATGCTTGTAACCTTTTATTTGTACGAATCGAGAATGAGTCGACAACTCACGGCCTTTTCCACCAGATCCAGAGGCAGGTAGAAGTATTGACATGCTGGCTCGAAGCCGATGCAGGAGTTTTGCTTGGCCAGCTTGAACATATCGGCGGCAACGATGATTTCGTCATCGAGCGCGCGGCGCGCGGCTACGAGGTTCTTTGATTGCTCGGTCGAAGCCGCTTTGCCCGCGAGCAACGCGTCGCGAGCCATAATAAACCGCGTCTGGTTGGCCACGCTGCGGAAATAAAGCTGCGCAGCCTGCGCGAAGGAGAGTTCCTCGCGGGCTTCGACACGGCGCTGTGGCGGTGCTTTGGCTACGGCTTCGGCCAGCGGGGCCAGGCCTTTTTCCCAACCCACGGCCATCTTTTCGAACTGCGAAGCGAACACCTCCGCCGGGTATGGGCCGCGCCAACTGTTGAGGTCGTCGAACGGAAATCCTACCATGGTGGCATGCAAGCCGGTCGGCCGCGGGTAGAGCAAATTCGCCGGACCAAGCTGCATTGGGCCCAGATATATCACCTGTACATTGTATGGATACTCCTGGAAAGCCCGGCTCATTGCCGCCCATGCTTTGCGCGCCGATGCAATTCCTTCCGATCCAAAGCGCTCACCGGCCACGCGGTCGAGCACCTTGTCCACGCTCGGGGTGGGCTTGTGCATCATTAATTGGGCAACACGCATGTTGGGCGACGGATATGCCCCCAAGGTCCAACTGAGCATCAGACCGTCGACATCGGCCGCGGCCAGGTTTTGACAATGTTGGGCCACCAGATCAAGAACGGGAAGATACGGCAGCGAGCTCAATTCCCAAGAATTGTTCAACTGCACCTTGGCGATAGTCTTAAGGCCGGCCTTTTTAGCCAATACCCAACGCTGGAGAGAGCGAGGACCGGGACCAACCGCCGAGAGCGAGTATTCGTTGACCAACGTTTTTATTCCGCCACGCTCGATGGGCAGCGACCATTCGCTCACCGACATCAGCCAAGCCGACTTGGGCAGCAGCGAGATTGTCTCGGCCGTGGTGCCCTGCGCGGGCCAGCCCCAATCCCAGACAAACATCTTGGCGTCGGGCTTGGCGCGATGAATTCCCGACTCGATGGCCGAGTTTAGCTCGGCATAGATTCCGGCGTCCTTGCGGTTTTTACACCGTGGGCAAAGCCCCTTCGGCGTTCCACCCCAGGCGCAGTTTGTCTGGTTCTCGGAGGCCGTAATTGTAAACACGCCTGCCAGGTCGGGAACGTTGGTAAAGATATGGGCCAGAGCATCGCTGATCCACTGCCGCACGGCCGGGTGCGAGGTACACATGCACGTGGCGCCGGTCCTATTGTTTGGAGACCCGGCCATTTCTGCTCGCTTGGCAAAGAACGAATTCGGCTGCGAACGCGGCTCGTTGATATAGAGATACACATCGATGCCGTGTCGCTTTGCCCGCTCGACGAGTGTACGAAGGTTTGCCTGGCGGGTTTGGTAGTTCTCGCCAAACTCCGGGAAGTCGGCGCCGCCGGGTGCCAAATACTGCAACACACCATAAAGCCAAACGCCGTTAACGCCCTGGTCGGCCAACCGCTCCAACAGCCAGTCCGGATACATGTCAACCCGCGGGTCCATCAACGGATCGCCGTAAACCTTGAGGCAGGAACAAATAAGGCGCGGCGAGGAGGAGGATAGGTCTTCCGGCTGGCGGCGGTCGCTACCGGATTTGGGTTGACTTAAGCGATGGATGAACGCGAAGCGAGGCTCGCCCGGCCGGCGCAGTTCGTCGGCGAAATGCTTCTCGACAAACGCCTTGATGCCAGCCGCGCGGAGTTGCGTCTCGGCATTGGGCGTCACATACTTCACGACTGGACATTCTGGTTTGTCACCGCCTAAAATAGTCCAACTGGCTTGCTCTTCCACACGGAGGAAATGCGTTATCTTCTCGGGTGTCGTGTCTAGCAGAACTGCCAACTGCTCGATGGGCAGCAAATGCCAATTGCGACGGCAGAGGGTCATCCAAAAGTAGCCCGGTGTTTTTTGCTCTTGCGGAATGTCAACGGCTGGCGGTAGGCCCATTGACTCGGCCATTGCCGTCACATTTTCGACCGAAGTCTCCAATACCGCGGCGATGCGCTCCGGCTCGACCGCGTGCCAGTTCCGCCAAACGACGGCATGGGCGCGATCCGGGAAATGAGAAAACAACATGTCGGTGTTTCCAGCATTTGCAGCAGCGGCCAACATTATGCCCGGTATGGCTAGTGTCATGAATATGATAAAGGTAACCTTCGAGGCAATGCAGTTCGGGCCGCGGTTCATTGTTTGGATCATGTTTCGTGCTTGCATTTACACGTGTCCTTGATGCGCAATTTGCAAAAGTCCAGTGATCTATTTACAAGATAGCGGAAACGTCCGGTCTCGCCCCGGCTTGCAATCGATTGCGACTACGAAAAACTCTGATCCGAGCTGGGAAAATCGCCGGAGCGAACGTCGGCTTTGTATGCCGAGACGGCCTCGACCATAATTTTGCCTAGATCGGCGTAGACCTTTACGTGCCGGGGAACTCTGCCCGGAATAAGACCCAAAAGGTCGTACAGCACCAGAACCTGGCCGTCACAGCCGTTGCCCGCACCAATACCAATGGTGGGAATGGTTAACTCGGCGGTGATTTCTTTGGAAATGTCGGCTGAAATGCATTCCAGAACCACGGCAAACGCGCCCGCCTCTTCTGTGGCCTTGGCGTCTGCAATAAGTTGATCGCGGTCTCGTTGCACCCGGTATCCGCCCAGGCGATGCACGCTCTGCGGCACCAGCCCCACGTGGGCCATGACGGGCATACCGGCCTTGGTCAATGCGGAAATCACTTCGGCACGTTCCACACCGCCTTCGAGCTTGACCGCCTGGCAACCGGTTTCCTTGAAGCACCGCGCGGCATCTTCGATTGCCCGCATCGGTCCCAATACCGTGCATGGGAAAGGCAAATCGACAATCACCAGTGCCCGCTCGACGGCTCGGACAACCATCTCAGCGTGATAAATCATCTGGTCCAGTGTTACCGGTAGAGTTGTACGGTGTCCCTGCACGGCCGTGCCCAGGCTGTCGCCGACGAGAATCACCTCTACACCGGCTTCGTCGACCAGGCGAGCCATTGAATAGTCATATGCCGTGAGCAACGTGATCTTCTCACCATTGGCCTTCATGGCCGTCAAACTAGGAACGGTGATGCGTTTTTGCTTTGAAGTTTCCGCTGGTTTTGAAGACATTCGATTCCTTAGGCGTACACACTACACCATATGAGCGTAACAATACCCACCCCATATTTGACTGACTACTCCCGGAAACACACGCTAGGCCTGCATGAACCTGGCCACTCTCGCAAGTGTTCATCAGCCCCTATTGTACGGTTGATGCACCCAATGCGAAAAGGGGGCCGAATTGACCATTCGTCCGATCCGGCACGCAGATAAACGGGGGGTTCGTCCAGCAAATAAAAAAATACTGTTCAACGCTGGCCGCAGGCGGTATCCTGATTAGAAGCGGGTTCACAATGCCACAATTCGACTGCTTACCCAGCGGGCTGTTATAATTATCAATATATTGGGGAGCTTGGCTCAAAATGCTCAACGCTAATCGCATTAAACAACTCGTCTATATTCTCGTAGTTGTCTGTATAGGATTGAATACTTCGGACTTGCCGGCCCAACGCGGACGGCAAGACCGAGGACAACAAGGCCGCGGAACGAAGCAAACTCAAAGGAGAGACGCAGCGCCACAAAACAAGCTCCCGCCAGTCAATCTGAAAGGAAAAATCGAAGCCATAAAATTCGGAATGGTGAAAATCGGCACCGACGACGGCAATTCTTGGCTTGTTTCAATCCCTCGTAATGCCGAGATCCGAGTACTGGGCACAGCCGAGACCAGTTTCCTGCAGCCCGGCCAATTCGTCCGCTTCAAAGCCAAGATTGACGCGCAAGGTACCGCACAAGAAAAAGTCGCCAAGCTGGCAATCTTTACGCGAACCCAAACCAGCGTACTGGGATTCTTTCCAGAAAGTGGTTTTTCCGGCGGGCCGGACGCGGCCATGGAAGCCGAAGCTGAAGCCGATACCAAATCACATAAAAAGAAAAAAGAACGCACCAAGAACAAAAAGCCGCAATTGCAAGCAGCAGTTTACGAGGTTAACGGTCAGCTCATGCCCGCAAAACGTAGCGGTCAATGGTCAGTTAATACACCACAGGGCAGCATCTCTTTCGAACTTGCTGAGGATGCAGAACTCTCGGTCGAAATCGCCGATTATCGTTATGCCAAACCGGGTGACGAAATCTCATGCAGCGCGTTCCAAAAAGGCGAACGTATGGCATCTGCCAGGTCGGTAGAAATCCAACTCTCCGAACCATTGGCCGGTATGGAAAAGAAAGGGAAGATCACTCGCCGAAGCAAGTCACAGAAGAAACAAAAGTCGGAAGAGACAAAATCCGCGAACGGTGAATCCAAATTCGGTGATAAAGACAAGCAATCAACCGAAAAAACCGAGGAACTTGCCCAACTACTCAAGCCTAAGGGAAAGTTCGATACGGGCGAGAGCCTTGAACTGACTATCAAAGGCAAGAGCGTTACTTTAGGGGCGTCAACTCAAGGTCCCGCTGCAACTCTGCAAAAACGCTTCGGTCGGGCTAAGAAAAGTATGGCAAAAGGAACAATTACCACTGCCGACGGCGCTAAAGGAGAAACGGTGCACTGGAAAATCTGGAGCTGGGGCCCTGTGAAAGTAGCCGTCGACAAGCAAGGAACGGCACGTTTTTACGCGGTTGATGAAGACGGACAGTAAACCGTGCCATGACCTGAAATCACACATACCTCCTCCAACGCGGTTCACTCCACTCAGACTGCACAACCACCCTATCTTATACACATCCTCGCGGGATCTCACACCTTTTCTTTTAAAAAGCCCCTATTATGGGCAAATCTCGTCTGGACTCTCTTGGCAGAGTATGGGTAAACTACGCCGCTTGAAAAATCAATCGTGGGTGGGCTTGCATTTCTTGACCTGCCCCGCAAAAGGTTCAGGAGGAACCACGATGTACGCGATGAAGTTTCGGTGGCCGACAAAAACCTGTTTGTTTTCCATGCTCGCGGTCGCTGTGATATTGTTCATGGTCGCCTGGGTGGTACCTACTTTTGCCGCCACGAACGACTCGTCTTCTCAGCCAACTCAAGAAAATTCTAGCAAGGACAAACAATCGACCAAGGTGGAAGTGGAACAGCCCGTTGATTCCGAGAACGGCGAACCGGGAAAGCTTCCCGAAACACCTGCCGCCTCGGACGCGAACAATCCTCAGAATATCAGCACACTGATGATTGTTCCCCCAGAAGATAAATCTCCCAGCACGTCTGAACCGGCCAAGAAATCAACTACAAAGTCTAATCCGATCGAACAACCGGTAGCTGCTGAAAAGCCGATTACGCCGAAATCTCCCAAATCTGATTCAGCCGGCAACACACTCAAACCGATCCCCGAGCAAAAGCTGACTGGCCCCCCCGCGATCGAAGTAGCCAGTTTCAAAGGCATTACGCCCGGTGTGACGACGGCAGAGCAACTCGAGGAAACATGGGGGGCACCGCAAGAGCTTCGTAGCGTTGGTCAACACAAAATTCTACTTTTTTCCGTGGGGCCGTTCAAACAGGTTGAGGTGGCCCTCAGCGGAAAAGTGGTTTCATCGATAGTAATCCAACTCGAAAATCCCTTCCCGCCCGGAGCGGTTATCAAACAACTACAACTAAGCAACGTTCGCCCGGTATTTATTTCCAACGAATTGGGCGACGTACTAGGCCAGGCTTTTCCTGAACGCGGCGTGATGTTCGCTTTTGTGCAGAACCACGAACCGGGGCGTCCTTCGATGAAAGTCGACAAGATCGTGTTGGAGCCCATTGATGCCGAGGCTTTCGTCTTGCGCGCGGAAACCAACCTCGACAGCCACTATCAGCGAACGCTTGACGATGTGGATGCGGCCATCAAGCTTATGCCGCAAAACCCCAAAGCCCATTGGCTGCGCAGCCGCGTGCTGACGGCCTTGGAAAAAATTGACGAGTCGATTGCCGCGGCGGAAAAAGCCGTGCAGCTAGATCCCGACAATCCGCAATACCGCATAACCTTGTCTCGAATCCTGGCACAAGCGGGCAAGTTCGAAAAAGCCGTCTCGCATGCCGAAGT
>JAFGTN010000829.1 GCA_016934075.1 Pirellulales bacterium | reverse complement strand
GGAACTCGTACTCGGTTTTCGGCTCCAGAAAAATCACGTTGTGAAAGCGTTCCTGCACGATTGCATTCACGCTCCGCCACTTATCTTCGCCGACCTTGCGATAAAACACACGCCAACTATCCTTGTTCTTGTCGGTTATGTTCCTGAGAGTGCGAATCTCGCTCTCCGGCTCCCAGTTCAACAGCACGCTATCGGCACTTTGCCGCGGACTTTCGATGACGAAGGCCTCGTCGGATGCGAATGCCGTTACACTCACCGTGGCCATACAGAGTGACAAAATCAATTTTGCCATGGAATAGTCCTTAATCCACCTGTTCAATTACGGTTTCTTAGACACAACGCTTTCTCGATACATGGCTCCGGGATTAACACGTTCGGCATAGGACATCATAGTGAAAGCTACCAGTTGCGTGAGTTTCGGGGGACTGTCCTTGGATATCACATTTGCGATGTAATCGAGTTCGCGGTCACCATCCGCACGCACTTTTTCGGAACCCGGCATTTCCCTCGAATAGATATACATGTGAAAGGGCAAACCGCCGTATTTGCTCCCCCATTGGCTGTTGTAATTCGACCAGTTTTTGCCACTGGTCTGTCCACCTTGATTCTTGGACATCCAGTCCAGCGCTGTGGACCACTGGGCCAAGGTGGCACGGCGACGATTCTTGCCGCTGGTCAATAAATGACCAAAGCCTGCCGAATAGCCTTCGAAGACATACATCAACACGGTCGGCCCGGCTTCGGCAAGTGTGATGTGCGTTACCTTGTCGATTTCAGTGCGGTTGAACCAGTCGATGGCCTTCAAAGCGGCTTGCAAGTACTGCTCCTGCCCCGTCTCATCGTAAAGTAGGAATGTCAAAGACGCGAACAACCCGGTCGAGCACCACCACTCGCCGTCATACTTTGTCCAAAATCCATCGGTAACGCCGCCCCCCGGCCTGACATAGTTGTCCAAGACCAGTTTGGCAAACAACTTGACTGAATCAAGATACTTCTGTTTCTGCTCGGTATTGTCGCAGCGAACGGCCGTTGCCAACACGCCCATGGCGATACTGCTGCTATCGGCTACAAACCAATCGCCCTTTGTCTCACCGGGCTTGCGCCCATAGTTCATATAATAGGCGCCGACGGGCTTCATCTTGCTCTGAAACTCCACCATGCGGTCCGACCAGCGCCGGCAGGTATCCAGATATTTCTTCTCGCCCGTCATGTCGTATGCCACGGCCAAAGCGCGTATTGCGTACGACTCTTCATAGAAATACATAGCCCTCTTTCCACCGTAGTACTCGCTACGCGTTTTTTTGGACAACTCTTCAGAAGCGATATTGCACAGCCGCAAGAACGGCTCACGATATCGCAGGGCGTCTGAAGTCTGTGCCCAAAGAGGATTCGAGTCGAGCAATCCCACAGCAAAAATCCCCGCAACTCCCAAAAGAATCCAGCGGGCTGTAATACCGGCCGGCCTTGACGATACAAAAAGACTTTCTTTCCACATGCTATGCATCCTCCCGAGGAAAAATAGATTTTACCGCCGTCACTGAACGTGTCGTGCTACATTCTACATTACCCGTTCGGATGTGGGCAATAAGCGCAGAACAACAAAATCAATTGCTTCTTTTATTACTAGGGATAATTTAGAGGACAGATTGTTAGCCCTAAGCAGTCTCCTGCCCGCTGTTTTGCGTCATCTCGATTCGTATCCTCAGCACGCGGCGGTTGGTCGCCTCCAGAACGGTCAAGCGGACCTTGTCCATCATCAACTCTTCGCCCACCAGTGGCACGTGTCCCAATTCGCTGAAAACCAGCCCACCAATGGTGTCGAAATCCCCGTCGTCCGGCAGCGCGAGACCCAACCGCTCGTTAATCTCGTCGATGTGGACCTTTGCCAATACCTCGGTCACGCCTCCGCCCATGATGCGAATACCGTCGACGAGATCCTTGTCGTATTCGTCGATAATCTCGCCCACTATCTCTTCCAAGATATCTTCCATGGTCACCAGACCCGAGACGCCGCCATACTCATCCAAGACGATGGCCATCTGATTACGCGTACGTTGGAACTCCTGTAACAGTACGTCGGTGGGCTTTGTTTCGGGCACGAAATACGGTTCCCGCAGAAGCGCGGTCCAAGGCTCCTCGGACGTCACATTCCCTTCTGCCAGTCGCGGCAAAAGATCCTTGGCATACAGCGTGCCCACAATATCGTCGCGATTGCGCTCGTAGACCGGTATGCGCGTATGCCCCTGTCCGATCACAAACTCCAACATTTCCTTCCATGAAAGCGAAACCGGAATTGATATCATGTCCGTGCGCGGCGTCATAATCTCCGACACATCCACGTCGCCCAGTTCCATTACGCCTTCGATCATCTCGCGGGCATCCTCTTCCAACAATCCTTCGCGGTGTCCTTCGGTCACGATCGTACGGATCTCGTCCTCGAAGGATTCTTCGTTGGGCAGTTCGCGTTGGCGCCCAGCCAGTCGATGAAAGAGAGTATCGAAAAATCTTGCGCCCAAGATCAACGGTGTCATTATTACGGATACCGCCTGCCATAACGGCCAGGTATAGTGCACAAACGGTGCCGCCCAAAGGCGAGCAGCCGCCCAGGGTATCCAGATCTCCACGGCGAGAAGCAACAGTGATCCCACGGCAACTCCCGCGCCTAGGAACCGCCAATCGGCTTGTACTTCTGTATGCAACTCCAGCCAAACCCAGAATGTGCCGGCCAAAATCACCACCGCCGTGCCCACTACTTGCAGCGTCTCGGCAGCCAGTCCTACCCGTTCATGGCGCTTGAGAATCTTTCCCAACCGGTGAAGCGTATCGCGGCGACGGCAGATCTCCTCGAGGTCGTGGCGTGAAAATACCGTCAGCGACCTGGCGCCCATGGCCGCCATGCAAGTCAACAACATGCCGGCCAATGCCAGCCAAAATGCGGTGTTGGCGGTCACTCGTCCGAATCCTCCCAATGTGGAACAAGTCCGAAACGAGCAAGGCATTCGCCCTCGCGACGTCGCATCTCTTCTCGCTCCTCGGACGTGGCATCGCCAATCCCCACCAGATGCAACATCCCGTGTATCACATATAACAACATTTCGTCCTCGGCCGACCAGCCCCAAAGCCGCGACTGACTCACGGCCGTCTCGCTGCTGACAATAACCTCTCCCTCGAGTCGAGTCTCGGTCCGCTCCAGTACAAAGCTCAACACATCTGTTGCATAATCGTGCTCGAGGTACCGCCGGTTCAGATCATGTATCGTTGGATCGTCGACAATTGCCAGACTAATCAAAGCCTCATCGATTGCGGCATCGGTCAGCACGCCTCTCGCGGCCGCTAGCAAACGTTCCTCGTCGACTTCCAAAACGTCCTGCTGGTTAGCGATTTCGATTGTAATCATGCTGTTTTCAGTGATGGTCGCTAATTATTTTTCTAACATCAAAAAATGATTAGCGTTAATTAGCGGAAACTAGTATTCCTGAATATTTCTCGTGCTTTCGTACTTTCGTGTTTTCGTGGTTAAAAAGGAATTACCCTTCTTGTGTTCGGCTCTGCCGCGCTAGCCCTTATCCTCTGCCTTCTTATCTTTGTCCTCCCCCGCATCACCGTTCTCAATCGCCGCGTCCTCGTCTTCCTTGCTACGCGTTTTCTCGGGAGCGTCTATCCTGTGTTTCCCGTTATCGCCTTTGCGTTTTCCATTTTCGCCTTTACCATTGCCGTTTTCAGAACCCTTTTGGTCGGGATATTTCACCCGCCCATGATAGATGGCCGTTACCGACTTGACCATGCTCTTCTCGATTGTGCGCAATTCTCGCAAGGTCAGTCCGCTCTCATCGAACTGCCCGTCATCGAGCCGCCGTTCGGATATCTGTCGTACCAGGCTTTCGATTCGTGCCGGAGTAGGATCCACCAGCGTGCGGCTGGCGCTTTCCACGGCGTCGGCAAGCATCATCACGGCCGCCTCCTTGGTCTGCGGCTTTGGGCCGGGATACCTGTACGAACTTTCTTCAACACTACCGCCGTGCGGATCGTCTTTGCTCTGCCCGCGAGCTCGTTCGTAGAAATAGCCCACCAGCGTCGTGCCGTGATGCTGCTGGATAAAATCGATTATCGGCTCGGGCAGATGATGTTGGCGGGCCAGTTTGGCGCCATCTTTAATGTGCGCGATAATCACCAGCGTACTCATGGCCGGCACTAGTGTCTCGAGCCGATTCTCTTCGTTCTCCCCCTGGTTCTCTATGAAATAACCCGGCTTGAGCATCTTGCCGATATCGTGGTAATACGCGCCCACGCGAACCAGCAGTCCACGGGCTCCGATGGCGTCGGCGGCCGCTTCAGCGACCGATCCCATGGTAATCGAGTGGTTGTACGTGCTGGGCGCCCGGCGCACAAGTTCCTGTAATAAGGGATGCGCCACGTCGCCCAACTCCAGCAGACTCATGTCGGTCAGAACTCCGAAGAGTCGCTCTATGAATGGCAGCAATCCGGTCATTATGAATCCGGCAGCCAGCGTCCATGCCGCGTTGCGAAGCGCCTCTTGCAATAAAGTCCAACTGAGTGGCTGGCTTGTGGTTACGGCCGCCACGATCGTCAAGAGCACTGCAACAAGAGCGCTGAAAAAACCGATGGAAATCAGTCTGCTACGGCTACGTATATGTCCCACTTGCAAAACGGCTGCGGCAGTAACACCGAAAAGCATGATGAACTCGCCAATCCCCATCCCCAGCCCCATCACCAGAATCAGCGATACCGCGCCGGAGAGTAACAAAGCCAATTCCTGACGATAAGCGATCGCCGTCATCTGCCCGAAGAGTAGAACCGGCAACAACTCGGCTCGCCATGGATCGAACGAAACCAACCGCGCCAGCGACACGGTAAGCACGAGTAAAGCCAACATTACCACAAGTCGCTTGATACTCGCCAGCAGAAGTCTTTCCCGCCGAACTAAATAGAGACCACAAAGCGAAAAAACAACCACGATCACCGCCAGCACGGCAACCGCCCGATAGATCTTCGGCGCGATGCTTAGCTGGGCCAGCATGGCTGAATACTCACGCCGCAGCAGATTGATCTGCTCGGGCTTGATGGGTTGACCGGCACGTACCAGAATCTCCCCCACGTCGTAAGTCTTCACCTGATTAGCAACCGCCGCGGCCGCCTTGTCGCTCTGCTGCTTTGTCCGTTCGGCATCCACCCTCAGCGTGCTTTTGAGTTCCGGACGAATCCACACAAACAGCCGATCGGCCAGCATCGGTTTCACCAAGTCGCGTTTCAGAGCATCATGGATGTCAGTGGCGTCACCCACCAAAACACTGGCAAGCGGGACGGTTGCCGTCGCCAGTGGATCATCCAGCGGATAAACCAGAATCTCCTCCTGGTTGCCTTCCTGTTCGGGGTTCTTCTCCAGCAGCCCTGACTTCTCGTAGGGGGCCAGCGCCTCTGCGACCGCCGCTTCGACTAAGGCCGATTGCTTCTCACCGCTGACCTGCTTGCGGAATTCGTCGAATTCTTTTTTCTTCTGCGTCTCATCCGCCGGTTTTGCACCCTTATCCGGCGGCAGCTCGAATTTCGGCCAAACCGAAGCGTCGAGTTCCGAGTATTCGTGGGCCGCTATTTCCAGAAGCGTATTGCGAAGCGACGCCCGCAACTGCACCAACGGTTCCGCATCATTCGCAAAAACGATCATAGCCTGCTGCCGGGCTCGCGAGCGGGCCATTCTAGTCGCCAACGGGTCTAGAACTTCAAAAGCATAACGTGCATCTATGTCGCGTGGGGGCGTATAATTCTCGCGGTAAGCGAAGGGCGGATCCCAGCCGCGAATAGCAACGCACATGGCAACCGCCGCTAGAAAAG
>JAFGTN010000828.1 GCA_016934075.1 Pirellulales bacterium | reverse complement strand
TTGGGTGGAGCATGGGGCGCGAACGCCATCAGCCTGCTGGTGATGACGTCGGCCTTGGGCGCGATCAACGGCATGATCTTCGCCGGAGCGCGAGTTTACGCCACAGTGGGCGAAGATCATCGTGTGTTTGCCCTCCTGGGGCGCTGGAACACGAAAACGTCGGTGCCTGTTGTGGCCATCATTGCACAAGCATGTATCGCCATCTTCTTCGTCTTCGCCGTGGGCATGGCCACGGGCAGATCGACAATCGACCTCTGCCTCGCAACGGCAGGTTTTAGGGGCCTGCCCTGGGAAAAATATTTCGGTGGATTCGAAACCATACTAGCCGGAACGGCTCCCGTGTTTTGGACTTTCTTTCTTCTCACCGGGCTGTCGGTTTTCGTGCTCCGCATCAAAGACGGTCGACGAGAACGGCCTTTCCGAATACCTCTCTACCCCATCCCCCCAATAGTTTTTTCCGCCACATGCGCCCATATGCTTTGGAGCAGTCTGGACTACGCGCGAGCGTTGGCGTTTCTTGGTGTGGTGCCATTGTTGCTAGGCTTGCCGCTGTATTGGATCAGCCGAAAAAGTTTTCAGCAGGTCCTCTGAACACCTGCTCCTTTCTCGGAATTCAATGTCAGAAGTCATCATTGACTGAAGAAAGCCCTCAACGTGTAGCGGGGGATTTTACTGGAAAGTTATAACCAGCAGGCAGTAAAAAAATCATATATCGATATATAATATCTATGATGACAAAGCAGATCATTGTGTTATCGGCACGCATAAGCAGTTATTATACTGTGTTTATACATTAAAAATTTGGATTTTAGTGTATAGACGATAGTATATTTAGTGGGTTGATTGCAGTATCAAAAAATGATATATAGATATATGATCCTTGGATCGCGCATACAAGAAACTGAGATTGTTATAAATAGTGAGTTAATAAGTTATGGATATGAACTTGAAGCAGCGTGCGTACCAACATATTCGATCTCGGTTGCTGGAGGGAAGCTTGGAGCCGGGGATGCGTGTGTCGCTGACGGCCATGGCCAAGGAGATCGGAACCAGCCACATCCCGGTCCGTGAAGCAGTGAGCCAACTCCGTAGCGAGCGGCTTGTCGATCATGCGCCGGGACGGGGATTCTTCGTGCGCGAGCCCAGCCGCAAGGAGTTGGCCGGATTGTTTCAACTACGAGAGGTCCTCGAAGGTTTGGCTGCCTCTGAAGCGGTGAAACGAATGAGCCACGCCGAAATCGAGCGACTGGCTCAACTGTTTGACGAGATGGTTGGAGTGCTGCGTGACATACGCGATGAAGGAATCATTGAATGGAAAGGGCCTTTGGTTTTGCGGCAGAGCATGCTGGACTTGGCCTTCCACACAATTCTCGTGCGCGCGGCCGATAATGAGGTGCTGACCCGCGCGGTTATGGAGCATCAGGTTCTCTCGCAAGTTTTCGGACGGCCTATCGGCGAACAAGATACGGATATGGTCAAAAGGTTGGCAATGATCTGCAGGGGCCACTATCGCGTACTCAAGGCCCTGCGCCGCCGAGATCCCGAAGCCGCCGGGCAGGCCATGAAAAAACATGTTCGCGAAGTTAGCCAGTACTTGTTGAACGCATATGACCTTTGGGCACAGTCTCAAGCCAAGCCAGAGCGCATACCGACGACCGCCTTGGATATGGTCATTCAGATGGAGAAAGAGTATTTTCAGCCCCCCATCGGAGGGCAACTGGAGGGTACTCACTATAGCTCATCGAGAAAAAGAAGTAAACGGTCAGTCAATAAGCGCCCACAATCGCCCGACAGCGACAGGAATAAAACATGAACGTGCGATCGAGAGCAAATCAACAGCGACAACACGGTTTTACACTGGTAGAGTTGCTAGTGGTGATTGCCATTATCGGTATTTTGATCGCCCTGTTATTACCGGCCGTACAAGCAGCGCGCGAAGCGGCCCGAAGAATGCAATGCAGCAACAATCTCAAACAAATCGGAGTTGCCTTGCACGGCTTCGAGTCGCAGTCCGGAGAATTTCCTCCTGGAACCATGACGACAAAACGATTTTCCTATATCTACCCGCACCAATGGACCTATTTTCTCTACAACCTGCTGCCTTTCTTGGAACAAGATTCCTACGCGGATGCATTGCACGCTACTAAGTATGATCTGCAAAACCCTTGGGTTGCCGCCAACGAATGGGCGGCAGTGAGCGGCATCAGTCTACCCGGCTATTTGTGCCCCAGTGATGGCGTCAGCGGTCTGATGGCATACACTCCGGCGGATAGTCCGGGATTTCCGACAGGCCTGCAACTGGCCAAGAGCAACTACCTTGGCATCTTCTCCGGCTTGAACGACGGAGATGGCTATTACGGCACTGACCCTGCCATAAAGGCCGTGTTTGGTTATGGCAAAGGCACAACGCTTGCCGGCATAACTGATGGCACCAGCAACACGATGGCCGTTGCCGAGTATCTCAAGGGTATTGGTTCCGGCGACCAGCGAGGCGGTATGTATACCGATCGAGCTGCCTGCCAACACTTGTTTGTAACCCTGGGCCCCAATTCGACACAGCCGGACATCATAATTAACTGGAGCCCGTACTTTTGTCCTCCCCAACACAACCGGCCCACCGAGAATTTGCCTTGTTTTCCGGGCACCGACGACGAAATGTACGCCAGTCCCCGCAGCCGTCACCCCGGCGGTGTGAATGTCGTATTCTGTGACGGCAGCGTACATTTCATCGAGAACGACATCGATATTACGACATGGCGGCACCTTGGCTGGATCGCCGACGGAAATACAACAAACAACGACTTTTGAAGGAAATGTCGGCATGCCCTTTCTCACACATCGCTCCCAGTCAACGGCCAGATATACCCTGGCTCTGGGCACGCTTGTTCTTCTGCTTGCCGGCGGGTGTGGCAAACCGGCTCAACCACGCGGGGCCATCCGCGGCAAGGTCACGCTGGATGGCCAATTGCTCGAGGAAGGAGCCATTCTCTTCGTCCCCATCTCGGGCACAAAAGGTGTTGTAGCCGGCGGCCCGATCCAAAAAGGAGAATATCGACTCGCCGGCGAGGAAGGCCCCGCCGTCGGCATAAACCGTGTCGAAATTCGAGCCATGCCACGGAAAACCGGAAAAATGATTCCGGATCCCTACAAGAAGGACGGCAGTATGATTGAGCAGCGTGTTGCAGGAGTACCGCCCCGCTTCAATTCTTCGTCCACACTCAAAACCGAGGTAAAACTCGGCGACAATGTCGCTGACTTCGAAGTTTTCTCGAAGTGAGCGATCCAACCTACTTTCCCACTTGCCTACTATCCCAACAACCAGGAGTCACGCAATGTCATATTGGACTATGTTCCACCGATCGGCGATTGTTGCTACCATCATGCTTGTTTCGACGGCTTCTGCTCTAAGCGAAGAGAATAAAGTCGCCGCCGCACCCAAAGTCGATTTTTCATATGCATTTGTCGTGCCGCATCGCATTACCGTGGGCAGGCCGAGTGCCAGTGATCGAACTCTCTTGAACCTTCAACCGAAATATTTGGGCATGTCATGGACATATGAGAATCTGACCATGGCACATTTTCCGCGGCTGAGTTATAAAATCCCGCGCACCGATTGGAATATTAATGTAATACCTTCGATTGATGGAAAACCGTTTGACAGTAGCCGTTGGACACGACTGGAAGAAGTGTTGCCGGCGTTGGAAAATGTCTATGACGACAAGTTGGGATTGGTGCGTTTGGAGGTGATCGGCGGCATGACCGCGGCGCTCACTCGCATCGAGCTGGTCAACAGCGATTCGAAACCGCACCAGTTTGTCGTGCGCTGCGATTCGGCGAATGTGGGTGAAAATCCCGCCTGGGTCGACTGGAAGCGATTTGTTGGCGACAATCTGATTGCCGGCTGGAACGAACGGGCCGACCGTCTTTTGATACTCGGACTTGGAGCCGATTCTTATTCGCTTCAGGCCGATGGCCGCGCACCCGCCTCGAAGAGCATGGTGCTTGTTTGGAACCTGAAGCCCGGCGAGAAGCGGCAAGGTTGGATCGTGAGACCCTACCAAAGTTATGTTGCCGATCTTCCCAAACTCCGCAAGCACGACTGGGCACAAGAAATGGCGGAGGCTAAAAAGGAATGGTGCGATATATTTGTCCGAATGCCGAAGATAAGCATCCCGGACAAAGAAGTCTTGAACGCGTATATTGCCTGTCTTGCGGACCTTTTTATCATGCGCGAGCCGCTCGCGGATGGTTATATCGGCGGTACCCCCGGTGTGGAGCAATACCGCGCGGCCAGCTCGGGCGAGGCCGCAATTGTGGCTGTTGCTTTGGACCAGAACAATCTACACGACGAGGCATTGCGTGGTTTCAAAGTCTCGCTCGACGCGCAAGAACCCGACGGCAACTGGATAGATTACAAAGGCTGGGCGCGTCTCATGTGGTTTGCTTCCGGGTTCAAAACCTGGATGATAATGGAGCATTACCGTCTCACGGGCGACAGGAAGTTTTTGGAAGAAATGTATCCCTGCATGGTAGCCAGTTCCCGCTGGCAAGAACGTCAACGCGCCACTATGCGTCCGGCCGACGGCGAACGCCCCGTCACCTACGGCCTCATGCCGCGCGGCTTCGGCGATTGCGGGCTCAATGACGATGGCGACCTTTATGGTGTTTTCTTTCCCCATAACGTGTGGTCCGTGTATGCCGATAAATGTACCGTCGAGGCGGCCGAGATACTCGGCAAGACGGCCGATCTGCCGGAGCTCAAGAAAATCTATGAGACCGCTCATGCCGATCTGCTCACGGCACTGGATCGCGGATCGATTCGCGAGAAAGACTTCCGCTGGATACCCGGTGTGCCGAGTAAAATATGTGGCAGTCACTGGGGAGCACTGAACGTTGCCTTCCCCTGCCGACTTGTGCCGCCGGAGCACGAACTGGTCACCGGCACACTGCGGAA
>JAFGTN010000827.1 GCA_016934075.1 Pirellulales bacterium | reverse complement strand
AGATCACTTTCAACTCGCTCATCGAGTGGACCCAAAACAGCGAAAGGGGCATCAAATATTACTCCGGCATTGCAACCTACAGTAAAACCTTCAACTCGCCCGCGGGCATCACCGTCGACACCAAAGTTTATCTTGATCTCGGAACCGTTCACGACATGGCCCGGGTCAGGCTCAACGGCAAAGATCTCGGCGTCGTTTGGTGTGCACCGTGGCGGATTGAAATCTCTGATGAAATCCAGCCCGGAGACAATCGGCTGGAAATCGATGTGGCCAACCGCTGGGCGAACCGAATGATCGGAGACAAACAAGCTCCGGACGCTAATGCCCGAACCGTCAAATGGGATGAAGGTTTCCTCGGTGGAGTTCAGTACAAAACCGGCCGCTACACTTTTGCCACCCATGCGGGCCCAGATGAACTACTGCCCTCCGGCCTGCTGGGGCCGGTGAGGATCATGGCGGTTAAAAAGTAATCACGTATCCGGACATGATGTCTGGAGCAGGGTATGAAAGGATTGTATTTACTTCGACTGTTTGTGTTGCGGCGATTTGCCGTTTGTAGTACCGCCTTTAGGCGGAAAAGTCCTTAACATGATGGTCCAAGATATCTCACATTCCGCCTAAAGGCGATACTACAAACGGAACTCAAACAGTCAAATTACCGATACCTTTGATTTACACCGTCGTTAAGTGAAACCATGCGAACAATCTTACTTGGGATCCTGCTTCTATGTGGTCCGATGGCGTTTGCCCGGAATGGGAACGAACGTCCTATCGTGGGTGCGATCCGTTGGGACGCATGGACCGGTGGAAGTGTTACCGAACAGGTTGAGAGAACGCTTGGTCCGGCGAAGTATCATAGTCGCTTGCCATGGTTTGCCAAAATTGTCGACGATAAAACGGTCAAGATCCACGGTGGCCGGCAGACCGTCATGGACCGAGAGATCAATTTCGCCGCGGACGCCGGGCTCGACTACTGGGCGTTTCTGGTTTACCCGGAATCAAGCACGATGAGCACCGCACTTAAGCAGTATCTGGCGAGCAAGGAACGCAAAAAGCTTGGCTTCTGCCTGATTCTACACAATACTCTCATGGCAAGCGATGCGGAATGGCCTCGCGAACGGGATCGGGCGGTAGCACTCTTGCAAGAGCCCGGCTATCAAAAGGTGCTGGGGAACCGTCCACTGGTTTACACGTTCCAGGGCGGCGACTTTCTTTTTGGTCGCTTCACCGAGTTCCTGTGCCAAGCAAAACAGGCCGGAATGAATCCATATTGCGTTTACATGGGCTGGAATCCGTCATCGGACTTCAAACGAGTTTCGCCGCATGGATTCGATGCGGTCTCGAACTATGCCAGGGCATGTGACCAACCGCGTTTCTCCGATCTGGCCAAGGAGGTAGAGACGGAGTATTGGAATAACGCCGCCGAGGCCGGAGTTCCTTACATCCCGTTGATCACGACCGGTTGGAACAAGCATCCGCGAAAGGATAATCCCGTGTCATGGGAAATAGGACATCCATACCATAGTCAGAAAGTGTTCCCATCCAGCGCGACGCCCGACGAAATCGCGAAACACCTGCATAACGGCCTGTCTTTCGTGAAGGAACATCCGGACATTTGCAAAGCCCAAGCCGTGGTAATCTACGCTTGGAACGAATACGATGAAGGAGGCTGGCTCGCACCTACACGCGGTCCTCACGGGAAACCGGTCACTGATCGACTCGATGCCGTCGGAGAAGTCTTGAAGGGGAAGAAAGGAACTCAGCATGAGTTGGTGAGGATTCGCCAAAAAAACTGAAAGTTGGGTTCTCCCAAACGGATAGCACACCGCCTATCGAACCAAAAATGACTGGCGCGGGCACTCTTTCTCATTCACTACTGTTTACAAAATTGTATTTCCCCGTGAGAACACTTGACTGTACCGAACACAGAGTCCTATAACAGTGCTATGGAAATCAAGGGGAATCGACAGTCAACTGGTTTTTTGGATCTCATATGAACAACACATTAACCCAAAAACGTTTAATGCGCATTTCGTCGCTATGTGCATGGACCATTTGTCTTTGTGTTTTTTGGCTCTGCGGTGCAACGCTTGCCGCCGGCGATAATTCCGATCAAGTTTCTGCCGCGAGGCCGAATATCGTCATTATCTTGGTCGACGACCTTGGCTGGAAAGACGTGGGCTGTTATGGGAGCACTTACTATCATACACCCAACATCGACAGTCTCGCTTCACAGGGGGTGCGTTTTACCGATGGCTATGCGGCATGTGCGGTTTGCTCTCCTACCCGGGCCGCAATTTTAACGGGCAAATATCCCGCCCGTCTTATGCTGACCAACTGGCTTCCCGCCGGCCGCTGGGATCCCCGGTCGCCGCTTCGCGAAGGTCGTTTCTTGCGCCAATTGCCGCTCGAAGAGATTACGGTTGCCGAAACGCTGCGCACGGCCGGGTATCATACCGGCGTGATAGGGAAATGGCACCTTGGAGGCCATCCTTTTTCGAGCCCGGCGCACCATGGTTTCGATACGTGTATTGCCACCAATGACCACGGCAATCCCGGTAATTATTTTTATCCCTATCAAGGTGAATGGAAGGTGCCGACCACCAACCTGAAAGTCCGATGGAAAGTTTTCGATGAAAGTATCAGTTTGACGACAAAAGACGGAACTCGCGAAAAAGGAGATAATCCCAAACGTAAAGGTGAATATCTTACGGATCGCCAGACCGACGAAGCGATCGCTTATATGCGACAATCCAAGGACGAACCATTATTCTTGTATCTTTCTTATTATGCGGTCCACACCCCATTGCAAGGGAAACCGGAGCTGATTAAGAAATACAAAAAGATCCCCAAGGACCAACGCCAAGGCAAGCCCGTCTATGGGGCGATGGTCGAATGTGTGGACCAGAACGTCGGGCGGATTATGGAAGCGTTACGGGAGCTGAAGATCGACGACAACACGATCGTGTTTTTCACCTCCGACAACGGTGGTTATTATAATGCAACAGACCATACTCCTTTGCGTGGGAACAAAGGATCGTACTACGAAGGCGGTATCCGCGTGCCGTTTATCGTGCGCTGGCCCGGTGTCGCTCGGGCCGGCGCAACCTCCGATTATCCCGTGATGTGCACGGACATCTATCCCACTTGTGCCGCCGCCGCGGGAATAAGCCCGGATGCTTCGCACGTGTGTGATGGAGTCGACCTCCGTCCGCTTTTGGAGAAAGGCACGCCACCGGAACGTGACGCGCTTTTCTGGCACTTCCCTCATTATAACGGCCATCCGTCCAGTTATCCGTCCAGTGTGATCCGCAAGGGACCGTGGAAGCTGATCGAAGTATTTGATCCCCCGCACCGCGAGCTTTACAACCTGGCCAACGACATCGGTGAAACGACGAATCTAATTGAAAAGCACCCCGACAAAGCGGCGCAGCTACTGAAAGAACTTCAGCAGTGGTGGGCAGATGTCGGCGCCGAAATGATGTGTCCAAATCCTGGCGCGGCGAAAAAACCGTGATTAACACCTGAAAATCCACAATATTTGTTTCTTCTGCAGAATCTGTGGATTGGCTCTGACAAGTGGTGTTATAATTTATAAATACCATGGAGTTATGGCTCTGCAAGTGCCGCTGCTATGTAGACGCTGCTAATCTAAGTACGGGTTCCTCTTCTCTGT
>JAFGTN010000826.1 GCA_016934075.1 Pirellulales bacterium | reverse complement strand
TGCTGCCGGCCGTGCAGGCCGCCCGCGAAGCGGCCCGCCGCATGCAGTGCAGCAATAATCTCAAGCAAATATCATTGGGCCTGGCCGGCTATGAGGCCGCCTTCGGCTACTATCCGCCAGGACGCGTGGGCTACGACGGTCTGACCGGACCGGGGATCACCGACGAACAGCGCGTGGGTACCAGCGGTTTCGTTGCACTGTTGCCGCAACTCGAACAAGATGCGGTTTACGATATGTTCGATTTCACCAATTGTCCGGGTCCCTGGGGCTATGACGCGAATTGGCTTACGTACAACTACCAGGCTTTCGGTCAACAAGTTTCGGCCTATAGGTGCCCCAGCGACACTTCAAAAGAGTTTTCCGACGATCCCAGCGTATCCACCACTTATAAGACCAATGGCAATCCGGCCGCCACCGGCAGCTACGCCTTGTGCAACGGTTCCAACAGCCCACTTGATAGCAACCTGAAATATGCGGCCAACGGAGTGTTCTACTATCGCTCGCGGCACAAAGTTCGCGATATTACCGACGGGTTGAGTAAGACGTTCTTCGTCGGCGAAGTCATAGATGCCCATACCAAATCCGGTACGAATATCTGGAGCCGCGGTCTGCGGGCATTGGACTGCATTAGGACCACCTATAATCCCGTCAACACGCCGACCGGCACGGGCGTTACTCTGAGTAACTATGGTTATCCAGCTAACGCCGCTTTCGGCAGCGATCATCCAGGCGGTGCCATGTTCGGCTTCGGCGACGGACACGTGCAATTCATCGTCGACAATATCGACTGGGATATCTATCAAAGCCTGGCAACACGCAAAGGATCCGAGTCGTTCGACGACACACAGTATTGATGAGGGAGAGGATAGAGGACAGAGGATAGAGGACAGAAAACAGTAGTTAGCCCTGCCGCTTGCGGCGGTTTAGCATGTGAATAATTAAGGTTTCCTCTTTTCCATGTATGGTGCTTGTCCGCTAAAACTGTGCGGAGGGCCTGAAACAGAAAGATCGGACGGATGGATTTTATCAGAGTTTCGCGGGCCGTTACCGTTACCGTCGTGATTTTAATCCCCACATTGCTCGCCTGCGGCGACGGGCGTCCCAAGCGGGTGCCCGTCTCAGGCATTGTAACCATCGACGGCAAACCGCTTACCTGTGGCTTCATCACTCTAAAGCCCAAGGACGCCAGACCCTCTACCGGCAACATCGGCAAGGATGGTCGCTTCACTCTCACTTGTTTCGAAAAGGGAGACGGCGCCGTGGAAGGCACGCACGCTGTGGCTGTAAACGCCTTCGAGCAACTCAATTCCAACACACTTCGCTGGCATGCGCCGAAAAAATATTCCAATCCCAATACCTCCGGCAAAACCGTCACCATCGACGGTCCCACCGACTCGCTCACCATCGAACTATCCTGGGAAGGCGGCCGGCCTTTCGATGAAAACATTGGTGGCGGAGAGTGATAGGCAATGATCAAGGAACAAGGATCAATGTTCAATGATCAATGTCCAAGCTTCAATTTTCACCGACTCACAGTTCAAATCTTGTACCAGAGACACAGCCATGAAATTAGTTACTCGCACCGTCATTCTTGCCCTGATCCTGTTCTCATCCCTGATTTGCCAGTTGCATGCCGACACCGCAGCGCCTAAGGGCGTCCCTTTCAACGGGCACAGCTCATACGCCGTGGTCGAAGACGGCAAGGCCTTCGATCTAGACGCTTTTACGCTTGCCGCCTGGGTGAAAAACCATCACAGTGACCATTCCGAGGTCTTCCTCAGCCGTGGCGAGGCCGGCCAACTCTTCACATTTTACATTTACAATGGCCACGTCCGCATGCTCGTGCAAAACAAGTCCGATTCCTATCTTCATGCCGACGCCCCGCAACCCAAAGACGACAAATGGACGCACTATGCCGGCACCTATGACGGCCGAAACATAAAGCTGTACGTCAACGGTCGCCTGCATTCCACCGTCGAAGCACCGGGCCGCATGCCCAAATCCGACGCGCCACTTTATATCGGCGCGCAATGGCCCTGGATCCGCACGCTCAGCGGACGGCTGGACGACGTGCAAGTCTGGAGCAAGGCCCTCTCGGCTGAAGAAATCGCCCAAGTCACGAAACGCAAACCCGTGACCGATGCGTTGGTTGCCCGTTGGACTTCCGATTCGCTCGACAAAACTAAGTGGGCTAACACGACGTCGGATAAATTGGCGGCCGTATATCACGCCAATCCCAAGATGACCGTGCCAAAGGTCGACGGCTATCGAGGTATCTGGTATTCGAACCAACCACAAGACAACGAATACGTCTACAAATACAGTGGTGGCTTGGGCACATATTGCGCCAAACACCGACCCTTTGCCGTCTACTGCAAGAAAGTCGACAAAACTTTCTTTTGTTACGGCGGCTCCCTTGGCAAAAACCGCTCGCTCCTGCACATGGCTTCATATTTCGACCACAAGACCGGCATGGTCCCGCGGCCCACGGTCATTGTCGACAAGAAAACCAAAGACGCCCACGACAACCCTGTGATTTCAATGGACGACACCGGACATATCTGGGTCTTCTCCAGTTCGCACGGCACGGGCCGACCGTCGTATATCTGGGTTAGCAAAAAACCATACGACATCAGCGATTTCGAACAGGTTCACACCAAGGCCTTCGCACTAGGCAGCTTCGAGGCCAACTTTTCTTATCCCCAAATACACTATATTCCCGGCCAAGGTTTCCAACTTATGTTAACCATCTATCACGGCGGCCGGACACTCTATTCATCAAGCAGTCCCGACGGCCGTACGTGGACCAAACCCAAGAAGTTCGCCCAGATCGAGCAAGGCCACTACCAGGTCAGCGAACGTTGCGGGCGGCGCATCGGCACCAGCTTTAATTTCCATCCCAAACCCAAGGGCCTCAACTGGCGCACGAACCTCTATTACATGGAAACCAACGACCTTGGCAATACCTGGACCACCGTCGATGGAAAACGGCTCGATGTACCGCTCACCGAACCAGATAACCCGGCACTAGTGCACGATTACCGAGCCGAAAAGAAAAACGTCTACATGAAGGACATCACCTTCGACGCGGAAGGTAATCCCGTCGTGCTCTACATCACCAGCGGCGGCTGGGAGGCCGGCCCCAAAAACGATCCTAGAACCTGGTGCACGGCCCGTTGGACGGGTAAAAAATGGGACATCCAGGGCTCCATCAAGTCCGACAATAACTACGACATGGGATCGCTCTATATCGAAGCGGATGGTACTTGGAGAATCATCGCGCCCACCCAGACCGGGCCCCAACCTTACAATCCCGGCGGCGAAGTCGCCATGTGGACCAGCAACGACCAGGGCGTTACCTGGAAGATGATCAAACAGTTGACCGCGAAGAGCGAGTTCAACCACACCTATTGCCGCCGGCCAATAAACGCCCATCCCGACTTCTACGCACTATGGGCCGACGGACACGGCCGACAACCGTCCGAGTCGCGGCTGTATTTCACCAATCGCGCGGGCGACCATGTGTGGAAATTACCGGAAAAGATGGAAGGACAGTTCTCCAAGCCCGAAATTGTTAAATGAGGTCGTCCGAGAATTAACCGTCTGCTCAGATATCCCGCACACTAACCTCTTTCCTTTTCTCTTTCGTAATGGAAGAATCAAATAACGCAGCCGTGCCCCTTTAATTAATTTACCTTTAATGCACAATAATCTTGCCATGCAAACCTCCCCATCCGTCTGCCGTTGCCCGAAACGCGCAGCCGTTCTTGCGCTCTTCCTCGCCGTTTTCTGCGTGGCGATCACCGTTAACCCGGCCGATGCCAATGCCCAGGCGCCGCAGAAGAAGGACGACGGCTATCGGGGAATCTGGTTTACCCTGGGCCAGGTGTCGAAGTATGGCGACAAAAACCCCGGCGGGTTGGGCACCTACACGGCCAAGCACGTTCCGCTGGCCGTGTACTCTCCGGAAGCTGAGAAGACGTTCTTCGTCTACGGTGGCGCAAAACAGGGCAAACGACACCTGTTGGCGATGGCCTCGTACTACGACCACCGCCGGGGCGTGGTGCCGCGGCCCGTGATCGTGCACGACAAAGGTGGCGTCAACGATCCTCACGACAATCCCAGCATCGCCCTGGACGAGCACGG
>JAFGTN010000825.1 GCA_016934075.1 Pirellulales bacterium | reverse complement strand
CGTGGCCGTGAGCGTCTTGCCCTCGCCGGTGCGCATTTCCACGATGGAATTGTTGAACATGGCGATTCCGCCCAAAAGCTGCACATCGAAATGCCGCATGTTGATCGTGCGCCGGCCGGCCTCGCGGACCAGGGCGAAACCCTCGGGCAAGAGCCTCGAAAGGGGCTCGCCGCTGCGGGCACGATAGCGTAATGACAGGCTTTGCTTACGTAGCTCGTGGTCGTTGAGCTTCATCAACTCCGGCTCAAAGGATGCGATCTTGGGTATAAGCTGAGCCCAATGTGCCAGACGCACCTTCCCCGGCCCCCCCGGCAATGCCCGCAGACGAGACTGGTACCCGGAGGGTATATCTATCGATTTTGTCGGTACTTTGTGGGATTGGTCGCTCATCAACCTTAACTATACCACATGTTACCAAAACCCGAATGTATGTGGCTCGGGCGTGTGGCACGCCCAGAATAGGCGTGGGGAGAGTCGTTTTGGGGCTTGTGAGTGTGGCACGCCCAGAATGGGCGTGGAAGGTGTTGACAGGAGCAAACATGCACGCCCACGCCCATTCTGGGCGTGCCACACGCTTGTCATTGTTTTTGATATGCGCATAAAAAAGGGGGAGAACACATTTTTGCGAACTCCCCCCGTATTTTCGTTATAATCGGAACACAATCGGTCAATACGCCGTAGCAATGTTCCGCGAAAAGTCTGCCAGCCCGCGTGAGCTGCCTAGACTGCTTGTACTATCTGACAAACAGACAGACTACTTCTTCGGTTCTTCCTTCTTGGGCTCTTCCTTCTTGGCGGGCGTGGCTTCCTTCGTGTCGCCTTCCTTCTTCTCGACGCCGGGCTTAGTGGGTTCGGCCTTTTTCTTCGTCCCGGATTCGGCGCAACCAAAGCTGAAGAGGGCAATACCAAGGATCAGAGCTAATGCTGCAAAACGTTTCATTTCAATACCTTCCATCATTTAATAAGGTGTTCGGGTCCGATCGCCGGCACAATTCCTGGCGATTTCTATCATCTAAGAGACCTACCCCTGGGAATTTATTCCATGAATGTTAGAATTTCTTGAAAAGATCGCCCCTCACTGTAGCGAATCACCTATCGCCATATAGGGGAGATGCCAGCGTTTATCTTATATGTTATCTCTGGTGCTCCAAGCTTGGACAAAACGAGGCGAACATTTAGCTGAAGACCGTTTTTTTCACTCTCCAGCCAATAATATTGTTGTAATTTGGGAATTTCGGGAATATTTCACCTGCTTACGGTCTCATTAGAAAGGGATGGGCATGGCCGACGGAAGCAATGAAAACGACATTGCCATGATCGACATTGCCGATTTGGTCAGCCAATATCACCGCGGCATGTACCAATATGCCTTCCGGCTGACGGGTTCCGCTGTCGACGCCGAGGACCTCGTGCAAGAGTCCTTCCTGATCGCTCAGCAAAAACTCGACCAGCTTCGAAGCGAAAAGGCCGCACGAAGTTGGCTGTTCACCATCCTGCGAAACTGTTTTATTCGGAGTCGAAAACGCTCACGCCCAATCTCGGCCGGGAGTATCGAATTGAACATCGACAGCGTTCCGCAAGATACCTCGCGTGACGAGGAAATCGATAGCGAGCGGCTGCAGCATGCACTGAACCAGTTGCCGCCAAAGCACCGGACCATGCTGGCGATGTTTTATTTCGAGGACATTCCCTACCGCGAGATAGCCAGGCAACTAGACATGCCCATCGGCACTGTGATGAGCCGCCTGGCCAGAGCGAAAAGTCGCCTTCGAACCGAACTTTTCAAGCTCGACGATCAAAACGTCGGCGAAAGCCACCATCAGTTGGCGGCCCCAGACCAATGAGCGAAAACTTCAATCAAAACGACGACTCGATCCGACCGGATCCGACCGATTCGGAATCGATGGATCCCGAACGGATCATCGAAGCCATCGAGGCTTGCCGTCCCGGCAGCGACGATGCCGTCAATGAATCATTGGCCTTCATTGCCGACCACGCCGATTTTGTCGAACTGCGCTGCCGTATAGAACAGATCGACACGAAAATCAAAAAAGTTTTCCAGGACGTGCCCGTCCCCGACGGATTGGAGTCACGCATACTTGCCGCGCTGACCGATGCACACCAAGCAGAAAAGTCGCCCACGGCCGAAAAACCGATCCCCGCCGACACCGGTCCCAAGAAGACACGGCAATACCGCCGATGGTATCTGGGCGCCTCGGTCGTGTTCGTGGCCGCTTCATTGCTGGTCGCTCTCTTTTTGCACATGACCGCGGCACCGCCTTTGGACGAATGGTCTCTGATTGGCAAGGCCATGGACGACTTCGCTTTGACCATGAACGGCAGCCCATTGGGAAATCAATGGCCGACCGACGTGGAAGAGTTCCAACCCAGCCCGGAGCTGAAGCTTTCAGAGTGCAAATCCATCCACTGGAAAAAGCTCAACAACTTTCTGAAAACAAAGGGTGTCGTCTATAGCTTCACCACTCGCGACAACACGCAGGCCAGGCTCTATGTTCTGGAAGCATTGGGCACAATTGCGACTCTGGACAGCATTCCACCTCAAACGCCCCAAGACAACACGGGCGGGGTTCAGGCCGCCGCCTGGCAAACCGGAGACAGGCTCTACGTTTTGGTTGTCCGCGGCAACCAAGATACCTATCGCGGTCTGCTAATTCCACCAGGTACTTTGACATAGGCCGCTTGGTTTGTGTATCTTAGAACGTGTTCTGAGATGGGTGGCACTGGCTGCTGTGAGTGGAGTGGCGCTAGCCACCGGCCCCGTTGATATCCCTTTACGGGCAAGATGCCAATGCCACGGGAAAATGCTCAATACCAACCCGAAGCGCAAGCGAAGGGAGGTTGACAAGCAAAACTACATGGGAATAAATAGAATAATGGTCTGGTGAAGTTCATACTTTTGTTAGCCCATGCCTAAAAAACCTTCGTGCGTAGCACGACATTGCATTTTGCCCACTAAATTCCGTCAAGGACTGTTTTTCCAGACATGTTGCTCATGAATAATTCTGAGCAAAGGTATTCAAACTCCAGTTTCAAACCACCATGTCCAAACACACCCTAATAACCGGATTTCTGCTGACATTTGCCATTACTGCTGCCCCGGCGGCGGAGATCCCCAAAAAAACCGATTGGCAACTGGTCACCAAAAACGCTGCCTGGCCGGGCCGCGATTCGCAGGGCGAACTGGTCTACAACGACAAAATGTGGATCTTCGGCGGTTGGTTCAACTCCTTCTCCGCACCGCCGCGAGATGTCTGGAACACGTCGGACGGCAAGAATTGGAACCTGGTTGAAAATACCGCGCCCTGGAAACACAGCGACTTGCCCATGACGCTGGTGTTTGACAAGCGGATGTGGCTGATGGGCGGTTGGTACAACGGTCGCCTGCCGGGCCACTCGGCCGGCAACGAGGCTTGGTGGTCGACCGATGGTAAAAATTGGAAAAAAACCGAACACAATGCCGCATGGTCGCCGCGTCTGGCCGCGGCAGCAGTCGTATTCAAGGACAAAATGTGGATACTCG
>JAFGTN010000080.1 GCA_016934075.1 Pirellulales bacterium | reverse complement strand
GAGAGTGCATAGTTGTAGCGGAAGCCCGTGGCAAGGTTGGTGTATCCTTCGCCGTACATCTGGGCGTTCGTACCGGTGCCGACGAAGGTGTCGTCTCCGGCCGTATCATTGAACCACACCTTATCTTTGCCGCCGGCCTCGGAGTAGGCGTAGTTATAGCGGAAGCCCGTGGCAAGATTCAGATAGTTATCGCAGTACATCTTGACGTAAGGTGTGTACATGAACAAGCGATCGTCGCCGGCCGAATCGTAAAAATGGGCCGTATCCACGCCGCCGTTTGCAGAGAGTGCATAGTTGTAGCGGAAGCCCGTGGCAAGGTTGGCGTATCCTTCGCCGTACATCTGGGCGTCCGTACCGGTGCCGACGAAGGTGTCGTCGCCGGCCGTATCATTAAACCACACCTTATCTGTGCCGCCGGCCTCGGAGTAGGCGTAGTTATAGCGGAAGCCTGTGGCGAGATTCAGATAGTCGTCGCAGTACATCTTGACGTAAGGTGTGTACATGAACAAGCGATCGTCGCCGACCGAATCGTAAAAGTTGGCCGTGTCGTTGCCACCGGCCTCGGACATAGCGTAGTTGTAGCGGAAGCCCGTGGCATGGTTATCAAATCCATTGCCGGACATTCTGGCATCAGTAGCGGTACCGACGAAGGTGTCGTCGCCGGCCGAATCGTAGAACCATGCTTTGTCGCTGCCACCGGACAGGGAGAAGGCTTCAACGCTTGCGAACGATTCCACACGGTTGGCGTAGGCGTCGGAGTACATTAGTGTGTATTCGGGCGTGGTAACTAGATAATCCCTGACCTCGGAATCGTAGACCATGGCCATATCGTTTCCACCGCCGCCGTTGGCGGTAATGATTTCCATATCCGCCACGATTACTTGATATCCGGTTCCCGTCATGCTGCCGAAAGTGGGGCTGATCGAGGCCGTATCATCGCCGGAATTGCCGGTAAGCATTACCATATCGGTGCCGCCCTCGCCATGGAACTGAACGCGGTCGAACGAGGCGGGATCGAATTCGTACGAAAGACCGTTAACGGTGACTTCATGCATTGCCGCGGCCGTGAAATCGAAACTGTCGTTTAGGGCCGTTCCGTAGACATACACTCGGTTGTCGCTTTCGCGGACCAGGTTAGCGATAGTCAGATCGACATCGTCCACGTTGCCCGTAATGTCAATGAAGAGAATTTCGCCAGATGCGGCCTGGTAGTCTATTCGTTGTCCACCGTCGCAAGCGCTGGAGGTGGCCAAGGTGTTCATGTCCAAATCGTGTAACGTGATCGTTACGTTTTCGCTATTACCTTCGAAGAGAGCTTCTATGGTGATATAACCTTCGCGCGATGTTTCCAGGGCATAGGATATTCCACCGGCCGTGAGGTCGATGCCGTCGATATCCTCGAAATCGACAATCCCCAAATCCTGGGGTATGGCCGATAGCGTATCGGAACCTTGCAGGTTCAGCCGGTATGTGCCGGTTTCGGTGGCGTAGTTGGTCACCTTGACGAAGTAGGTGCCATCGGTCGGGGCCTGCCAGGTAATTATCGAGGATGGATCCGCCGGCCAGGACACGTCGTCGTTCAATTCCAGCAGCGTCGTGCCGTCCTGATCGTAGAGGTATAGCACGCTGTCGCTGAGCGTGACCAGGTCGGTATCGATCACGTATAACCAATCCCGATGGGCTTCGAACTTGAACCAATCCACGTCCGAGGTGGTTTGAATTTCTCCATTGGTGGAGCTACCGACAGCGATTAAAGTTGCCGTGGAATAGGTGTCGCCGTGCTGGTCTGGTGTGGTCAGCGTCAGCGTGGTGCTGTAGGCGCGGCTCCACTGCGAGTCGTTGTCTAGCGCGCGGGCGAAGATGCGATGGTTGCCGCCCTCCAGCCCGCCGGTGTCATAAGCGATGGAGGCGCTCGAGTCGACTATTGTGTTATCGGTGCCGATTAAAGTATCGTTTTCGTCGTATTGACCGTCGCCGTTACTGTCCAGATAAAAGGAAACGGCCGTGACATTGCCGTCCGCGTCGGTGAGTCCCGTGGCGGTGATGGTTACGGTCGCTCCCAGCGAGGCCGGATTAGGCGAGGCCGAAAGATCCGCCATATACGGCGCTGTGGGATCGGTCGAGAGGAGAAATTCCAGTGTATTCAGCGCATTGAGCCGTCCGCCTGTAGTCATCTTTCCGCTAAGTTCGGCCAACGGGTCGACGCCTTGCAGAATTGCTTCGCGAATGTCGATAACGGTGGCGTCGGGAGCGACCGACCAGGCCAGGGCGGCTACTCCGGCCACGTGAGGAGTGGCCATGCTGGTACCGCTGAAAGTGTCATATCCACCACCGGCGATCGTGCTATATATGCTCATTCCCGGGGCCGCCAGATCGACCGTGGTTGCGCCGTAATTGCTGAAATATGCCAACTCGTCGTAACGAGTGGTGGCCGCCACGGCTATCACGCCCGATTGGCTGTAGCTGGATGGGTAATGAGCCGTGATGTCGTTGTTTGTGCCGTCGTTTCCAGCCGCGGCGACGAATAATATTCCCGCGTCGTTGTGCGCGGTTATGGCGTCGTTCATGGAACTGCTGAATCCGCCGCCGCCCCAGCTATTATTGCTTACGCGAACGTTGACACCGTAGTCCACTCGCATCATCGTAGCGTAGTTGATTGCCATCACGGCATCGCTAAGCGAGCCCGAACCGGTGCTGCTGAGGAACTTCAGTGCCATAATCGAGCTGTTCCAGTTCACACCCGTAACGCCCAGGCCGTTATTTCCCACTCCGGCGATCGTGCCGGCACAATGCGTTCCGTGATTGTGGTCGTCCATGGGATCGCCGTCGTCGTTGCAGAAATCGTATCCGTGCACGTCGTCCACGAAACCATTGCCGTCGTCGTCGATTCCGTTGCCGGCAATCTCGCCAGGATTGGTCCAGATGTTGGCCGCCAGATCGGGATGAGTGTAGTCCACGCCCGTGTCGATCACCGCCACCACTATGCTGCTGCTGCCTGTGGAGATATCCCATGCGGCTTCGGCGTCGATGTCGGCACCGTTCGCGTTGTTCATCCCCCAGAGACTGGAATAGCTGGAGTCGTTGGGCACGGTCTGCATCTGATAGCAGAGGTCTAGTTCGTAGTCGGCCACGCACGTGCTGCTCGAGAACCAATCGGCAACCTCGCTTGCCGACGAGCCGTAGCTGCGGACTACGACTTGCCCAGCCAATCCCAGGCCGCGCAAAACCTCGAACTCTATGCCCTGACCCACCAGAAGGCTAGTGGTTTCGGCAACCGAGGAAATACCATCTAACGCGTCCGTGTCGAAACGCACAATCCAGTCGAATTCTTTTACGCTGTCGCCATCGATCGAAATCAGCTTGTCGAGCTCTTCCACGTCGTTGCTGGATAGCGAGTCGGGATTGACGTGGCGGGCAATGTTGGAATCGCTTACATCGGTAAACCAATCCGCCGAAACTAGAGGAAAAACACTGCTTGCGCTGAGGTAGAACCGTTCTTCCAGCGGTTCCATTCGCAGAGTTTTCTTGTTCCGTGATCCTACCTTAAACCTTTTCGCTAAAAGGGGACACATACACACCTCTTTCTGTTCGCGGCTGAGAGTAGAAAAGTTACTCGGCGGTTACTCGAATCAGGGAAAAGACGATTACATGAACCAACAGAAAAATGAAAAGTTTGATGAGGAGACTCTAGTCGTAAAAAAACTATTACGGTATTGAAAATGTACGTTAATTTCATAGCTCGGGCAAATATAAATCCCCCTCTTTAGAGATGCCCGCCGCATGAATATTTTTTTCACCATGAAGTGTGATTTACGGCATCATCGTCGCGGAAAACCACGTGTCCGCTGGGGGGTAGTATGGGCCTTTTGGATGAGTTAAAATGATTGCTGATATTTTGGTTCTAATTCATGTTCATACTCCATGAAGCAACATACAGAGGAATATTCATGACCACTCCACAACGCAAATATTCATCTCGCCGGGAATTTCTGGGTATGTCGACGGCAGGCATAGCTGCCGGCTCTTTGGCCGCGAACCTGAGCATCGCCCGTTCGGCCCACGCGGCCGGTGACGAGACCGTCAAAATTGCCTTCATCGGTTGCGGCGGACGCGGTACCGGCGCATGCAAACAATCACTATGCACGAAGTCCGGACCAGTCAAGCTTGTGCCCGAAAAACTGGCCCTCGACGCCACCCCACCCACAACATCCAACGCCGACGGCTACTACCCGGTAGCCATGCCCGGCGTAACCAAGGCTTTTTAGCCTGATAGAAACTCCCCAAGCGCCGCGTTCGTCATGCACAGACTCACGTCGAGTGCGCCGCTACCCACCATGACCTACCCAAAAATGCAATTACCGGATTCAGCTCTGGTGATTGCTCGATTATGTCAGATTACAAACAGGATGTCATATGAAAATTTGTGTTCAAGCCGCTTTAGTCTTGTTGTTATCGCTTCCCATGTTCTCGTGTTTTACCGGGTCCAAGCAGGCTTGGGCCGGTCAAAATGAAACGCCGAACAAGGCCCCCTTCAGAGTTCTCTTCAGCAATGATTTAACGAATACATCATCTTGCGTGAGTCCTTATCATGCCGAGGGGCAGCAGTGGGCGCCAGAGATGATCGAGGCGACCGTTGACGAAACGGCCGCAACGGGCGTGGAAGTCCACATGTTGCAACCGGCCCACACATGGGTGCCATGGTGGCCGAGCAAGGTTTATCCCTTGAAAGAGCACTACCGCTGGTGGAAGAGCCACTATGGAATAGATATTCCCAAGATGCCCGTGCATGAGTACATACGCAAAGGCGGAGATCCTTTTAAACTTTTCATCGAGCGTTGTCGTATGAAAGGCTTAAAGCCCTTTATTTCAATTCGTCTGAACGACGGTCATCACCTGGAAAATGTCGATAAAAAGAATAACAAAAGGGGCGCTCATAGCATATGCAAGTTCTATGTGGACAATCCCCAATACCGCATAGGGCCCGGTTTCGGGTCTTGGGAACAGCGCGTACAGAACTGGGCGATACCCGAAGTCCGCAAGTATAAGTTCGAACTCATCGAGGAAATTTGCCGGAACTACGACATCACCGGGCTGGAACTCGACTTCATGAGGCATTACAGCTATTTCCGGTTGGACAAAACAACTTCGAAGCAGCGAAAAGCCATCATGACATCCTTTGTCAAAGACGTGAGGAGGGTGCTAGACGCGTCATCTAAAAATGGCGAAAAACGCTGGCTTTGCGTGCGAATTCCCTGTTATCTCACCATGCATGACGGTTTAGGCATCGATGTCCGATCCATGGCCGCGGCCGGTGTGGATATGTTTAATCTTTCGGCATCCTATTTCACTGTTCATGATGCCGATATTGCCGAGATATCGAAGATGGCTCCCGGCGGTTGTTTCTATCTGGAAATGTGCCACACCGTTTATGTTGGCAAAAAGGTGGCTAAAGGCTACGACAGTAATACTTTCCGTAGAACGACTCCAAACCAGTATTACACGGCCGCTCACCTCGCCTACAGCCGCGGTGCAACGGGCGTATCGGCTTTCAATTTCGTCTATTACCGGGAACATGGTAATGGTGAACGCGGTCCTTTCAACGAACCGCCCTTCCACGTCTTCAAGAATATCGGCAATCCCGATTGGGTGGCCAAGCAACCGCAACATTACATTCTGGCGAAAATGGGGCTCAGCAAACAATTTCTCCAAGGTAAAATGCCTTTGCTATTCGATGCTGCCGGACAAACCAGAAAGTTCCGTATGGACATGGCCCCCACAAAAGGCGGCTGGAAAACCGACGGCAAGCTTAGAATCCAAGCCGAGAAAGATCTTGCCGACAGCTTTTGGACCGCCAAGGTCAACGACGTCGAGCTTAAGCTCGCATCCGACCTAAGCGAACCTTATAATAATCCCTACACTCCATTGCTGGGCGACGACAAGGTACATCGCGGTTGGATTGTGCCCCGCGATATTTTGAAAGACGGAATTAACAATTTCGAAGTCACCATGAAAAAAGGCGGCAAGACACGAGTCGAATTCATCGATCTTGCCATTGAATGAAACCAGCCTTTGCAGGAAGGAAGATAAAATGATCTCACACGTAAAAACGAAGAATAATCTATTCCCGGCCTTTATGGCCCTGGCATTTTTTTTCTGTATCCCGGCCCAGTCCGTGATTGCCGGCGACAAGGTTCTGGCCGAGTGGCGGTTCGATCGCGACGGCGACTTGCGGGGCTGGTCGGTGGGCGGCAATCTCAAAGATGTCGCAGTTTCCGGTGGGGCTTTGCGGGGCGAGGCCACGGGCAGCGATCCGATTATATTCGGACCGATGTTCGAGATCCCCGCCGCGTTGTCGCAGTGCATCGAAATCAAGATAAAATGTGACGAAGACTCGACCGGCCAGATCTACTGGACCAACACCACCCAGGGCAAATACAACGGTTTCGCGGCGGAGCGCTGCAACAATCTCGATTTCCGCGGTGACGGCCGTTTCCACGTCTACCGCGTGGAACCCTTCTGGCATTCGTTGGGCAAGATTATCCGCCTGCGTTTCGATCCGCCCAACAAGGGACGCTTTGAGGTTGAGTGGATTCGCATCATCGAGACGAAACACGAATCGACACAATCACCTGCGGCCTCTACCGCAAAGGCATGGAAATTTGACAAGCAAATGCACGGGTGGCTTATTCGTCCCGGCACCGCCAAGGCGTCCATCGTCGACGGCATGCTGCGACTGCTCCCACAAAAGTCTAACAACACCGATATCATCTCCGATGGCGAGTGGGGCACAAGCCCGGCACTAGTAAGTCCGCAACTGTCGTTCTCGGCCGACGAAAACGGGATCGTTAGCGTGCGCATGGCCGTCGATGCAAAACGGACCGACCTTTCGGGGCGGATCATGTGTGTATCGAAAACACTCTTTGGCTTTTCTCAGGCCACGTTTCCGCTCCGTGTCGATGGCAAGATGCACACTTACAACATTGACATGAAAACGTTGCAGAACTGGCGCGACGAGATCATTATGATCGCCCTGCGACTGCCCGACTTCGAGGACGCCGAGTATAAAATTGAATCGATCCATGTCGGTCCCAACCCAAGCGGACCGGTCGAACTGGCCATCGATTATTTTGGCCCCACCGAAGGCGTGAATCGCGCTAATAGATCTGTTCACGTGACTTGCGCGGCAAGAAATCTGGGCGGACAAACGGCAAAGGGCGCAACCATGACCCTCTCGGTCCCGCCCGGTGTGAAGATACTCGATGGCGCCCGGCGGCAAATCGTACTAATCACGTGCTACCTGCCCAAGCAAGCGTCCTGGTCGATCGAAGCTCCGCGGCCGGGGCCCGTCGAGATCGCGGTCAAGGTCGATGCCTCGGAAGCCGACTCGATGTCGGCAACCGCCAAAGCCACGGTCCACTTCACGCCCGCACCACAAGTTGATAAATGCGACCACGTGCCCGAACCGCAGCCGGTCAAGTCGAAATACGAGGTGGGCGTGTTCTACTTTCCCGGCTGGCCGACGATGGACCGTTGGCGGCCGATCCTGGATTATCCATTGCGCAAACCGGTCCTGGGATGGTACGACGAAGCCAATCCGGAGTGCGTCGACTGGCAGATCAAATGGGCCGTCGAACATGGCGTGCGGTTCTTCATGGTCGATTGGTACTGGGACAAGGGCCGGCGGCACTTGGAGCATTGGCTTCACGACGGTTTCAAAAATGCCCGGCACCGTCGCTATTTAAAGTGGGCCGTGATGTGGGCTAACCATAACCGTCCCGGCTCACACTCGAAGGAAGACTGGCGGGAGGTAACGCAGTATTGGATAGATAACTATTTCGGTACAGACGAATATTACAAAATCGACGGCAGGCCGGTGGTTTTCATCTGGGCACCGGGCAATATCCGCAACGATCTGGGTGGTAGCAGCAAGGCGGCCGAGCTGTATGCCATGTCGAGAAGCATGGCCAAGGCGGCCGGCCATAAGGGTATCTATTTCGCGGCGATGAGTTCCAACGGATCGACCGACCAGTGCCGCCAGCTTAAAGAAGAAGGCTACGAGGCCATGACCAACTATCACGGTTTCCAACTGGCGCATCAAGAAGCCGGTTCGCGGCGGTTTCCTTATGCCGATGTGGTGCGAACAGGCCCCGAAGTCTGGCGGCGGGCGGATGAATGTTCGGGCAATTTGACTTATCTGCCCATCGTCGATACCGGCTGGTCGTCGGAACCCTGGCACCACGGTCGCGCGCTTGTGATCCACGACCGCACGCCCGAGTTGTTCGGGCAGCTCTGCCGCAAGGCCCGCGAATTTGCCGACAAAACGGGCAAGAAGATCATCGCGTTGGGACCGTGGAACGAATGGGGCGAGGGCAGTTACATCGAGCCTTATGCGCAATACGGCTTCGGCGACCTCGAGCAACTGCGGGCCGCCTTCTGCGAGCCGGGCGACTATCCGCCCAATCTCATTCCGTCCG
>JAFGTN010000824.1 GCA_016934075.1 Pirellulales bacterium | reverse complement strand
GGATAGTAAGAGACGTAGGCCATCGGGAACTGAGGTTGCCCATTGACAAAGAGCGTCGGGCGATCGCCAAGTTTCTTGATTTCACAGGTCGGGCCACGCGTCGTAGTCTCGCGAGTGTCAACAGCTTGAGCTTCTGCTAAGCCAACAAAGAGAGTGAACGTGCAGTAAGCGAGTAAAAGTACTGCCCGTTTTTTTGAAGCGGTTTTCATGTTCATTACAAGCAGCGTTTGCAATGCGGGGCCTTTCTCTTGGGAGCGTAAAAGGTGTCCGGTACTTTTTGCAAAATAGACAAGCTCTTGCCTGCGTTTAAGACTATCCGCAGATGACGCAATAAACGTAGCCGCCTATATGTCAATCCGTTTGATTTTGGTATTTTATACGGCAAGTCAGCAAGAAAATCAATCCAAAGCTACCCATTCTCCCAAAAGGGTCCGGGAGCAGTTTCGTTTGGTGTATCAAGGGGGACACCCATAACCGCTCGCCCCTCAACACAGTGGCCCGCTTGCACTTTAAATACCTATTTTTCGATCTGCTTTTCCAAAATCGGCACCACCACCCGAACCAGAGTTCCAGAATCCGGCTTGCTCTCGATGGTCAGCCGACCGCCGAGAAGTCGTGCTCTCTGTCGAATGCTCTCCAAGCCGAAGTGATCCTTCCCGATCGCCTCGGTGTCGAACCCAATACCCCAATCACGGATTTCCAGTTGAACTTCCTGCCCCTGTTGAATCAGGCTGACCGTCACCTTCTTGCTTTTACTGTGCTTGCAAGCATTGGTCAATGCCTCCTGAACCATACGGTAAAGAGCGTTCTCCAAGATCGGCGGCAATCTGTCGAACTCGACACTAGTATGACATTCGATCCTCGGCACCCCACGTTGCTTTTGTTCGTGGACCAGACTCATGATCGCTGTCTCAAGACCCCTCTCGTCGATGACGGGATGGCGCACTTCACTTATGAGACGCCGTGACTCGTTGTGTGCTCGTCGAACAAGCTCCACAGCCGTCTCGTAGGCTTTCCTGGCGTCGTCCGGTGAATTTTCCTTCATCGAATCATGAACTTGAAATTCCATCCCCGCAGCAGCAAGATACTGGGCCAGTCCATCGTGGATATCGTAGGATATGAGTTGTCTTTCGTGGTCGCTGGCCTGCAGCATTTTCCAGAGTGATTGCCGCTCCCGTTCCAGGGCGTCTTGGGCCTGCTTGCGCTGCGTAACGTCATGAATGAAGCCGATCCAACAGAGACGTTCGCTGTAGCGAATCACACCGGCAACGACATCGGCATAGATCACACTTCCGTCTTTCCTAAAGAACGGCATATTGTCGAAGCGTGTACTTTTCTTCTTGGCTGCCTCAAGAAAATCCAAGACGTGGGGAAGTATCTCCGGGGGGTGAAAGTGTTTTAGCGACATGGAATATATTTCCTCGGCGGAGTAGCCTACCATCTTGCAGAAGGCTGCGTTAACCCGAATGGGTTTTGTTGTCTCGGAATCCGCAAGAACAATGCCCTCCACCGCCTGATCGTAGATCGCCTGAAGCTCATCGTGGCTCTGCCGCAAAGCCGCTTCCGCCTGCAATCGCTCAGTAATATCACGGAATATACCCATCGAGCAGGGCTTGCCATCGTACATCAAGAACTTGCCGATGGCCTCCGCATAGAATATGCTCCCGTCCTTACGCAAAAACGGAATATTTCCGGGGGGAGTACGATTGACCTCTTCTGCCGAACAGATATTGTCCAAGATCATTGAAAGCGCTTCGGGGGGGTGAATATCCTTGACCGATAGAGATTGCATCTCCTTTTCCGAATAGCCAAGCATTCGGCAGATTGACGCATTTGCCCGTAGAAACCGCAGTGCCTTAATGTCCGTGACTAGAAGACCATCCACCATCCCGTCGTAGATAGCCTTAAGCTCATCGTGACTTTGCAGCAGAGACTCTTCCGCCCGTTTGCGTTCCGTGATATCAGTCCACACACTGGCAATACCAAGGGAATCTCCTTTCACGTCCTTGATGAGAAAAGAATCCTGAAAAACGTATGTCGTCTTTCCCGTGGGGGAAAAGGCCAGTTGACCTTCCCAATGACCTTTCTCGTGAAGAGCGGGGATTATCTCAGTCTCCCACTTGAACGGAAATCCCTCTGGATAGTATGTGGTCAATTGCTTGCCCATGGCATCCTCCGGTTTTGCCACTCCGGCCATTCGGCACAATGCCGGATTCATATAAGTGACAAAGCCGTCCATGTCAGCCATGCCGAAGCCCTGGTCGGACGACTCGGCAAACCTTTGGAAAATGGAGAGTTCGGCAGTCCGTTTTTTCACCCGTTCTTCAAGCTCATGGTGAGCTTTCTTCAAGGCCTCCTCGGCTCGCTTTTGTTCCGTGATGTCCAATACCTGGGCGATGAAGTAGCTAGGTTCTCCCTCCGCATCACAAATTAAAGTGGAGCTAACCTCGCCCCAAAGGACTTGACCGCTCTTGTGAAGATAACGTTTTTTGAAACGCCGAATGCGGGCCACCGATTCGGCTGCTTGACGGATGACCGTGGAACTTAATTCACGGTCTTCGGGATGCGTGATGAACAAGACCGTCTGGCCGATCAGTTCCGGCTCGGAGTACCCGAGGAAGTCACAGAAGGCTTGGTTTGCTTGAACGAAATGGCCGTTCGGTGTCACCACCACTGTTCCAACCGATGACTCCTGGAAGAGACTACGGAATATTTCTGAGTCGGCAACCCGCTGTCGAAATCTCGTTAATTCCTTAGCAAATTGCTTCTTCGTCTTATCCTGGTCATTCATGACAGGAACTCCTCTTCGCCAAAACGCCGCACTCGTCGGTCTGAATAACAGCAAGGAGGTACCGCTAGGTTCGAGAACATGTTCGGCTACGGCCGTTGCACAGATCGTGTTTTCAGTTAATTCCTGGTGAAACTTGTTGGAGCGGCCATGTCCGTCGCGTTGCCCGGATTGTCCACGGGCACAGTCTTGCCGATGACATCGGCTTGTGCTGTAGCTGCAAATACTCCCAATAGAATTATACGAGTCAGAGTTGTTGAAAACGCTTAATTAGACCGCCCCCAATCAAAGAGTGTGAACAATGAAGTAAACGAGATGTCAGGATATCAAACGAATCTCGATCTTGTCAAGTGAAGTAAAAAGGATAGGCATAATCCAGTGACACCTATTTTCAAAATGCGTTCTTAGGCAACCTTTTTGCCGGACAGTCGACTGACTATCAGACCCGTTAACAGGATGGTGAGCGTACCGACAACTGGAACCATGAATGCATGGAGCGGACTATGCCAACCGTGCAAGTGCTGCTGCAACCAGATGCCGAAGTTGTGATACTGACTTCCTTCAGGTTGCATCATCAAGTATTCGATCGTTTTTGGCGCCGACATCCAGAGAATAACGGCTATGCCTAAGAGAACCCCCGTGATAGCCGCGGGATTTTTGGCCCGTCGACTGACCATTCCCAACAGAAACAGCCCACACATCCCACCGCCAAAGATGCCGGACAGTGTCCACCAAATATCCAATGCACTTTCAGTCAGTTTGATCAAAATCAGTGCCATACCGGCCCCGAGCAAGCCCCAGATGATCGTGCTCACATACAGCACAAACATGCATTGTTTGTCTGTAGCGTCGGGCTTAAAGAAACGGCGATAATAGTCGGTCATCAACAGAGTGGCGGACGAGTTCAAACTGGTTGATACAGTACTCATCGCCGCCGCGAAAACCGCGGCGATCAACAGCCCGGTCAATCCCGGCGGCAAGTGTTTTGTGATGAAGTGAGGGAACACGCGATCGGCGATGTCCTTGTCGCTCAGGCTTGCCGCCTGCTGCTCCACAACGCGCCGGTAGTCTTCAGTTAAGACCTCTCGTTTGCCATCGGCATCCGTGTATTCGGGATAAACGCCTTCTTGCATCAATCGTTGCCGGGCCACCATCTGCTTGATCTCGGGTAACTCGTGCTCATGCGCCGCGGAATGGTAGTATACGAACAAGGTCGTCCCGATCAGGAAGAAAATGGCGGACACGGGCACATAAAGAATCCCACCCAACCACAGGCTCTTACGGGCTTCACGGTCACTGCTGGATGCAATGTATCGTTGAACATAGCTCTGATCTATCCCAAAGTTCTGAAGATTCAGGAATAATCCGTACAGCAGCACGACCATGATGGTCGCCGAAGCGCCGTCAAACCAAAAACGCCCTTGCTCGACTCCCGCACCGATCTCACCAAGACTGAATTTTTGGTATGAGATCGCTGTCGTGAATACTTCCGCGGGACCACCTTCCACACCGAATAGCATTATGACCAGACAGATTACCGCGCCGGCCATCAGTACAATGGCTTGGATTGCGTCGGCCCAAATCACGGCAGTGATGCCACCGACAAAAGAATAGATGATCACCGAAACGCCAGTGAAAATAATAATCAAGCGCATATCCCACCCGAAGATCACCGACAGAGGCAGGGCCATCAGATACATGACGACGCCCATGCGCGCGATCTGCGTGAGCAGATAGAAAACGCTCGCATACATCCGAGCCCAGACGCCGAATCTACGTTCCAGTAATGCATAGGCCGATACTTCGCCGCTGGCACGATAATAGGGCAGAAACCATCGCACGGCAATCCAAGTCGCGATCGGAATTGAGAGGCTGAAAACAAAGGGATTCCAGTTGGCGGCGAACGATTTGCCGGGCAAAGCCAGGTAACTGATACTGCTCAAGTAAGTGGCAAAAATCGACAGCCCGCAAACCCAACCCGGCAACGAGCGACTCGCGGCCGTGAAGCTCTCGGTGGAACGGCTCTTCCGCCAGAAATAAAAGCCGATCGACATCGTACCCAGGAAGTAGACTGCGAGTACAATCCAGTCAAGCAGCGTAAAACGGCTGTTCATCGGCATTCCTCGATATTTTCAGGCTCTTTTGATCTACATACAGATATCTGATTCCACGCCTGCCCCGAGATCATCACGGGCCGAACGTAAGCGATCAGCTTTCCGTCCGGCGAGAACACGCAGGCTTCCGGTCGCGGTGCATGTCGATCGTCGGTCTTATTCGTCAGCCGAACAGTCTTGCCGCTTGCGGTGTCGGTAACACAGACGCTATTGTCCATCACGTGTGCAATCCAACGGCCATCGGGACTCCAGGTGAATGCCGAGGAGATGTCGTGCTGATTGTGGGTCAATTGGACCGGTTCGCCGCCATTGGGCGAAACCGTCCATATCTGGACAACACCCTCGTCGTCCTTCATCAGGAAGGCGATTCGAGAACCATCTGGTGAACTACGCAGCCAGTGGCGAGGACCTTGGATGCCCGGGTATTTTCGATCTGTGGTGAAAGTCAATCGCCGTTGAACGACACCTTTTGGCGGAGCGGGACGCTTTGTGGCCGTTCCCTCCAGCGGCGCGTCGCCTGCACGGCACAAATCGCTGGGCAGATCGACAACAAAAACTTCGTTAACCGGCTGGCCGTTGTCAACGACGACCTGGCCCTGAAATGCGATCGCGCGTCTTTGGCGAGTCTTGTCCTTGCGGATGTAGCCGTCCGATCCGATCCATGAGTCTTCGAAAGCGCGGTTGATCTCGTCGGAGCCGGGACGTGGATGATTGACCGTGCGCGTAACCAAAACCGTGAAATGGGAGCCATCGTGGTTTCTTGGATGGCCGACTCCGGCGGCAACCGTTGTGGAGGGTACACTCACGCCCACGTTCCGCTGGTTGAGGTCATGTTCACCGGAATCTCCAAGGTTCGCCAGCACATGGTCTTCGTAGGTGAAGGCTACCCACTTTCCATCGGGCGAAAAAGTGTGCACGTGAGTGCCGCCACGTAGAGCCCCAGGAGTGAAAGGCGGCGTCAGGTCGCGGGCATCAAGAGTGATCGCTTCGTCCGGATTGCCCGCATCGACAATGACTCCACGTCGATGCCACGCATTGTAGGACCAGTCGGGTGTTGGATTCTCCGGGCCGTGAATAAAAACAATCCTGTTATCAACGGGCGAAGCCGTTACCACTCCGCAGCATGCGCCCGATTTCGATGTGTATAGCGTTTGAACTTCACCGGTAGTTACATTGACTCGTTCGATGCGTTTGCCATCAAAAACGCTTCCGGCGGGATCGCTGCGTACATCGTAGACGATCCACCGGCCATCGGCCGACCATACACCCACGTTGGTGAGGATATGCCCATGCGCGGTGTGTGTAAGCTGCCGCTCGGCCGCCGATTTGTTGTTATTCGAATCCATATTTTCCCGCTGGGCGACCGAATCGCCTCCAAGGCTTCTAGTTTGAGGCATCGCCACAATCGCGGCGATTATCAGAACCATGATATAGCGACGTTTCACCGCAAAAGTCGCTAGTTTACATATTATCAGCTTCAACTCAATCGTTTTCATGGGCGGCAACGATCCTTTTCAACTTCCTTGGACCAGGCCTCCAGATCGGCGGCCATGCGACTTGCGCGTTCGGGGTTTTTCCGGGAAACATCGCGGGATTCCGCCGGATCCGACGCCAAATTGTAGAGGACCGGAGGGCGTTTGGATTCGTTCTTCGGAATGCGCCTTGTCACAAAGGGGCGAACCAGTTTCCAGTCGCCTTCCCGCATGGCCGCATTGTGCGAATAGCGTGGGACTTTTCGATTCCACTGCCAAAACCGTTTGTCGGGAAGCCCCTTATGCTCGCCGGACAGAACGGCCGACAGACTGCCGCCGTCGAGTTTCAAATCACTTGGGGGCTTCAATTCGCAGAGATCGATCAGCGTGGGTAGCACATCGGTGAAATGAATCACGTCGTCACGCTCACCCGGGGGAAAGCGTTTCGGCCATCTGATCATGAAGGGGACGTGGATTCCACCTTCGTAGACCGTGTATTTGTTGCCGCGGAGTTGCAGATTGAAACGAGTACTCACCAGAGGATCGGGCCCGTTGTCACTTGAAAAAATGACGATCGTATCATCCCGGAGTCCGAGGCGATCCAACTCGGCCAGCAGGTCACCGATGCCCTCGTCCATAATCTCTATCATCGCGTAAACCGTCGCGGTCTCGCGATCAAATCCTTTGTCAAGGTAGGGTGCGATCCGTTCCTTCGGCGCTCCGATCGGACGGTGCGGGGCGTAATGAGCCAAGTGCAGAAAGAATGGATCCTTCTTATGCCGCCGAACGAAATCAACGGCGCGATTCGAGAGATCGGTGGTCAGATAGCGGTTCGAAAAAGACTGCGTGCGATCTTGAACATCGAGGCGATAGTCAAAATAACTTGTCACGTGTAAATAGCCGGTGAAGCCCTGGTATTCGTCGAATCCTCGTGCTAATGGGTGATACTCGCGGCCAATGCCCGAGTGCCATTTCCCGATCAGCCCCGTGACATAGCCGCTTGAGCGAAAAACGTCCGCCATAGTAGTCTCGTCTTTCCGGATGCGGGCCAGTTCGGGATACTTCTCCATGTTCAGCGTAACGGCCCCGGTTCGATGGGGGTAGCGCCCCGTCAGCAGCGCCGCCCGGGCGGGAGCACAGACCGGTGCCGCGGAGTATGCCTGGTTGAACCATACACTTTGGCTTTTAAGTTTATCCAGTTTCGGCGTGCGACTGCGCCCACCGTTCAAGCAACTGAGGTCACCCAATCCCATATCGTCCGCCAGGATCAGGATGACATTCGGTTTCGATTGCTCGGCGAATCCCGCTTCTGGTAGGCAGAAAAAAAGCATCAGCAAAGCAAACACTACCGCAATTGGGCAAGCGTTTTTTTGTAGCACCAAGTTCACCTCCGTCTTCGCCCCCATCACTTACTTGCAAAGCCTTGGGAATTCCAGTAGAATACCAGGTTATGTTCCATAATTCAAGTAAGTGAGGGACATTTGTAAGTACATTAGTACCGTACACTATCTGCCGTATTTTGCAGTATATCGTACCACAATCCAGGACAAAAACGATGCCACGCTTTCGTGACGGGATGTGAAGAAATTGGGTGGGGCACTGGAATTCAAGTTTACCGCCAACTATGTTGACTGGTGACGGCCCGCGCCGGGCGAAACTTTCACTATGTCTCGAGATCTTTTCAATTAAAAAGGAGACACAACTATGCTTTGCCAAAAAACTACTCTTTCGTTGCTGATCTTGCTAATGGCCGCCACAATGGCCATGGCGGCGGACGACGCGTCGAAGCCGGATTTCAGCAAAGTGCCGGGGGTGGCGATCGATCATAGCCCGGCATCGACGGGATGCTACATAGGCTCGGCGAGCATCGCCATATTGCCCGATGGCTCGTATGTAGCATCGCACGATTTCTTCGGTCCGAAATCGACAGAGCACGTATCGGCCAAATCGGCCATCTTTCGTAGTGAGGACCGAGGGAAGACCTGGAAGCAAGTCGCGAAGATCGACGGCGCTTTCTGGTCTAAGCTGTTCGTTCACAAAGACAGTCTATACCTGATGGGGACGACGCGGCATCACGGGTTTATCGTGATCCGCCGTAGCGACGACGGTGGGCAAACCTG
>JAFGTN010000823.1 GCA_016934075.1 Pirellulales bacterium | reverse complement strand
GGCCGGCAAGGTCCTAGACGTGCCGGCCGAAAATATCTTTATCAAAACACGACGACGACAAAGGGGTACTTCGCAACATGAGCGTTACGCATCCGACGGGCGCGTATTCGTCGTGAACGAAGGCGAGCTGCGTTTCGAAGTCAACCTCTCCGACTACGTCGACACGGGCTTGTTCCTCGATCACCGCATTACTCGCGGTAAAGTTCGCAACGAGGCCCAGGGCAAACGCTTCCTCAACCTCTTTGGCTACACGGGCACGTTTTCGGTCTATGCGGCAGCCGGCGGCGCGGCCTCGACCACCACCGTCGACCTCTCGAAAACCTACCTGGCCTGGGCGCGACGGAATATGGTGCTCAATGGTTTCGACGGCCCGGCGCATCGATTCTCGCGCGACGACGCCATGGATTTTCTCATCACACACGAGCGGCAACCCAGCTACGACCTGGCCGTGGTCGATCCGCCCACATTTTCCAACAGCAAGAAAACCGAAGAGTTCTGGGAAGTGCAACGCGACCACGTAGTGCTGTTGAATCGGCTCTTCGAATTGATGTCGCCCGATGGAATAGTCTATTTCTCCACAAACTTCCGCCGCTTCAAACTGGCCGAAGACGCCCTCAAAGCCAAATCCATCCGCGAAATCACCCGCCAGACCGTCCCAGACGATTTCCGCAACCGGAGGATCCACCGCTCTTGGCGGATTGTTTGTGAATAAAATAATTTGGTCAGTTTATGAATTCAAAGTAGTTTCCGCCTGCCGGGCGGAACCTTGAAAACTATTGAGCACGTCTGGCAGAACTTGTGTGCTGAAAAGGGATTACGGCGATTGGCGGCATTGGTGAAAGATTTGGTGCCACGAAAGTTAGTGAAAGAAACCGGTTTTTGACACCAAACCTATTTGGAAAACAACTTGCTATTTGAGGTATCCCGTCGGACAACAAATGTGTAAGTTGGTAGACTTGGAGAATACAACTGATGGAAACTGCCGGAATTGGAATTTTCGTTGTGATGGGTTAGTATAACCCGAAGCAAAGGAGGATTCCACAAGGGGTAAGCAGCGCGGGTCCTTTTCGGCAGATCGAAAGGTGGCAATTGTTAAGCGGCACCTGGTTGATGGAGTTCAATATCCAGGTAAAAAAAGAGCTTGGGAAACTCTATGCTTTTTAACCATTTTACTTCAATTACAGGGATAGGTAGTCATGAAAGTAATCGCCATTAATGGAAGCCCGCGCAAGGAGGGCAATACACATCTTCTTCTGAAACGGGTCTGCAAGCGACTGGAAAAGCACGGCATCGAAACCGAAATTATACAGATCGGCGGAAAACCGATTCACGGCTGCCTGGCTTGTGGCAAGTGTATTGAAAACCAGGACCGACGGTGCGTCATCAAAAAAGATATCATCAACGAATGTATTGAAAAGATGATCGAAGCCAACGGAATTCTGCTGGGATCGCCGACCTATTTTTCGGATGTAACTACAGAAATGAAGGCGCTGGTCGACCGGGCAGGCTTTGTAACACTGGCCAACGGAAGCCTGCTGGCCGGAAAAGTCGGTGCCGCGGTCGCGGCCGTGCGACGCGCGGGAGCACAGCATGTGATCAATTCCATGCACCACCTTTTCTCCATTTCGCAGATGCCGATAGCAACGTCTACCTACTGGAACATGGGTTACGGATTGGCGCCGGGCGAAACAGAGCACGATTTGGAAGGGATGCAGACTATGGACAACCTCGGTGAAACAATGGCCTGGCTAATTAAATGCATCGATGCAGCAAAAGATTCCATTCCTTTGCCGGAAGTGGACCGCTCGCAACGGATGAACTTTATCCGCCTGGAATGCGAGTCCTGATCCATTAACAGGTGGCACAGTCCCAGTAGCTATGGGGCTCATCCCAAATGCATGTATAGACAAAGACTGGGTTCACTGGTAGCATGGTGCTGTTGCCACGCAATCCCCGAACCCCGACAGGTCTCACCATGTACCACGCCCCACAACGATTAAAGACTACGCCCGCCGTCCTTGCGATGTGCCTCGCTTGTATGTTTTGCAGTCATTTGTACGCTGCCGGGCAACAGCGATTGGCTGACAAGACCCTGGTTGTATGGGCGAAGCCCGCCAACTTGAAACAACACGGTTCGGGAACACTTGCGGTTCTTCAAGGAGACACGTTCGATACCATCGTCCTCGGCGAGGTCCGCCCCGGCGTTTGGATGCCGGGCAGCGACCATTTCAATCGCACGGAAACCAGACAAGCGAAATGGCTCCAGGATACGAAACCCGAAATGGTCTGCGTGGCCATCGTCTACGAAGGCCGAAAGGTCCGCGTCTACCACAATGCGGTTTTGTCGGCCGAATATGAGATCGAATCTCCCCGCGTATTCACCGACGCGATGCACTTCGCCCTGGGGCTGCGCCATTCCAACCGCGGATTCTTCGCCGGTGAAATCGAAGAGGCGAGGATTTATGACAAGGCTCTGACAGCGGAGCAAGTCGCGGCACTCGCGCCCGCGCCGGATACCGATATCAATGCACAAGCCGGC
>JAFGTN010000822.1 GCA_016934075.1 Pirellulales bacterium | reverse complement strand
GAGATACGTCGAATATGATCGATAATCCGCTTTCGGCCTTCCATGGTTATGCCCGAGAGTTCCTCGAACGCCTCGCGCGACGCGGCTACAGCCTCGTTGGCGCAGGTGAACATTCCGAAGCGACCGGCGTAAGAGCCTCCGCCTGCCGGGGCTGCTGCTGCCGGGGCAGCGCCGTTTTTGCCTACCTTTGCGAGAACTTGCTCTACTACGTTGCGGATAAGGGTTTCGTCGACTTGCATGACAATGGCCTTCAAAACAGTTTGTTTGCTGTGTGATTAATTGTTAGCTCGATCTTCCCGGGAGAAGATGCACTTATGGTCGAGGTGCACGGTATCGACAATGCCGATAATCGTCGCATCGACCGGGAGGTTTTTGGTTTCGGGCGTAAGGCGGGCGCTTGAGCCCTGGACCACCAAGACATATTCGCCCACGCCGGCGCCCATGGTATCGACGGTTACGTACGACAGTCCGGTAATCTTCAGTTCGTCACGGGTTTCGGGATCGATCCGTAACGGCTCGACAATCAGCAGTTTATGGCCGGTCATCGAATCTACTTTTTGCGTGGCGACCACCGATCCGGTAACTTTTCCGACAAACATGGTGCTAACCCTCCAACAGTTGTTTGGTTTGGCGGGCCACAATCAGCTCCTCGTTCGTGGGCACGACCCAAATCTGGGTTCGGCTCGAATCGCTACTGATTTTGGCTTCGCCTTTGGCGTTCTTGTTGGCCGTGGGATCAAGTTCGATGCCCAGTTCTTCGAGATCGCGACAAACGGCCTGGCGGAACTCGTCACGGTTTTCGCCGATGCCGCCGGTGAATACAATCACATCGGCGCCACCCATTTCGACCAGATAGGCGCCGACATAGTTTCGAACAGCCGTGGCAAAGGCATCCAAAGCCAGTTGAGCCCGGTGGTTACCTTGCTCGGCGGCTTCGCTGATATCTCGAATATCCTCACTGATTCCACTGATACCCAGCAACCCGCCCTCGCAGGCCATGGCGGCCAGGACCTCTTCGAGCGATTTTCCCGTGTAATCCATCACGAACGGAAGGGCGTAAGGATCGAAATCTCCCACGCGGTTGTTGTGCGGGAGACCGCTTTGCGCGCCCATGCTGAAACTGTTCCCTACACTCTGACCGTTTCGAATAGCACAGGCCGAACTCGAGCCGCCCAGGTGCAAGGAGATGATTCGCAGATCGTCGCGACCGAGAATCTCGGCCGTGCGAACCGCGATATAACGATGGCTGGCACCGTGGAATCCCCATCGGCGAACCAATGCTTTCTCGGCCCATTCATAGGGAACGGCGAATACCGTACGCCGCTCGGGAATCGTCTGGTGGAAGCCCGTCTCGAACGCGGCAATCAGCGGAATGTCGGGCAGGTTCTCGTTGAGCTGTCGCATGGCCGCGATATAGGGCGGATTGTGCGCCGGAGCGATGTGGTTCATGCGCTCCATCTCGTCGAGGAGTTCACGGTTGACGCGTTGCACGCCGCTATATTTTCCACCGTGCACCGCCTTGAATCCGATGGCCGAAACCTCGTTCGCATCGGCCAGGCATCCTTTTTCCGGGTCGGTTAGCTGGGCCAGACATTGGCGCACTGCTTCGGCATGGTCGGGGACACTCAGGACTTTCTCCTGTTTAGTGTCGCCGATCTCGACCTTGCAAAGGCTTTCGAGCGAACCGATGCGTTCGATACCGCCGCGAGCCAGTTGCCGCTCGCCGTCCATATCGTATAGACGATACTTAAAGCTCGTCGAACCCAGATTGGCTACCAATACCTTCATGGCTTCCATCTCCTTTTTGTACCGTCAAGGGCCGTCCGCGCGCACGGTGCGGCACCCGACGGGCGATTCCGTTCGGGTTTCCTATTTGAGGTAGGCTTCGATAACACCGTCGGCCGGTCGGGGGATAATGTGGCTGGCCACAAGCTCGCCGACCTGGCTGGCTGCGTTGGCGCCTGCTTCGACGGCCGCGCGGACACTGCCGACGTCGCCGCGGACTACGGTGGTTACCAAACCGCCGCCGATTTGAACTCTTTTAACGATTTCCACATTGGCGGCTTTGGCCATGGCGTCGGTCGCCTCGATCAGTGGTACCAAACCACGTGTCTCAATCATTCCAATGGCGTCTTGCATCTTAATTTTTTCCTTCTTAATCTGCGTTTGTTTTGTCTTAGTGATTTCAGGTTTTGTTTTTTTGGTCTGCCGGGCCGTGGTTTTTTTGACCGATCCGGCGGCGGCTTTGGGTTTTGACTTGGTTGCGGCAACCTTGCGTGGTCGCCGCGACGGCGAAGCAGTACTGGAAACGCTCATGATTGCGATCTCCCTTGCGGACACACTTAACGGTTCCTCTGCTTTGCTCGGGGGTTACCGTCGGGGCGATTAAGCCTGGCGGTCTTGCGGCAGGGCTTTGTCGATGTCTTCGTGCGGGCGCGGAATGACCTGCACGCTGACGACTTCACCGATTCGCGAAGCGGCTGCCGCGCCGGCATCGGTGGCTGCCTTCACGGCCGCTACGTCGCCGGTCACAAATGCACTGGCCAGACCACTGCCGACTTTGTCCCAGCCGAGGAACGTTACGTTCGCGGCCTTCATCATTGCGTCGGTTGCCTCGACAAGGACGATAAAGCCCTTGGTCTCGATCATGCCCAACGCTTCCATTGTTTTTGCCATGGTTGGTTTCTCCGAAGAGTTGCTAAGGTGATTGTAGGGTGCGTCCGTGACGCACCGTTTTCAGTTATTGTAATCTCAGGTTTTAGGTGGACTTGACTCGCAATTTTGTAAAAGTCCAGTTTTAGTTTCCAGTCTGACCTCACAAAAAGTGCGTCGCGGACGCACCCTAGGTTCAGGCTTTGAATAACTCCACCTTGTCCGCGTGATCCAGATCGGCCGCGTTGCCTTCGTCCGTGTCCAAGTGGGCTTCGAGCTTGATGCCCTCGTCGGGCCGGGCGATAACGCCCTCGAATACAGTGGGACAGGGTGAATTCACTCTCAGGTTCATGCGGTCGCCTTTCTTGACGCCGTAGTATTCCGCGTCGGCCGGGCTCATGTGTACGTGACGCTCGGCGCGAATCACTCCGCAATCCAGGTCCACCACGCCCTTGGGACCGACCAGCACGCAACCGGGCGTGTTGTCCAGATCGCCGCTGAGTCGCACCGGTGCCGGGATACCGAGCGAAATACAATCCGTGAAGGCCAATTCCACCTGACTTTGCGGGCGGGTTGGGCCCAGGATCCGCACGGCCGGCAACATGCGTCGCCGTGGGCCGACGAGCATTACCGCCTCTTCGGCAGCGTAATAGCCGTCCTGGTAAAGGTCCTTCATCACCGTAAGCGTATGGCCTTTGCCGAAAAGGGTTTCTACGTGCTCGTCGGTAAGATGAACGTGCCGCGCGGAGATGCTTACGACCAACTCCGACCGCGAAGGCGCGGCATTGATCTGCTTTAGGACGATTTCCCGTACTATCCGTTCAACTGTATTACGATCAATGGCTGTCGCCATGTGGCGTTCCCCTGCAAAATGCTTGCTTTCTTTTTCCTTTGGCGGCCTTATTCCGTCGAGGCAGCCATATCTATTGTGTTTATCTGTTGTCGCTCGATCCAGCCACGAGCAAGTCGACGCCTGCGGCAAGTAGTTTGCTGCGCCAGTCTTCGCTGATGCGGCTGTCGACCACCAGGCGTGTCACGTCGCCCAGTTCGCAAACGTGGGCCAGGCTCTGGCAACCTAGCTTCGAGCTGTCGGCCACTATAATTACCTCGTCGGCGGCTTTCAGCATCTCCCGCTCGGTCTCGACCAGAAGCAGGTTATTGTTATAAAATCCTCCGTCGTTGACTCCCGCCACGCTAAGGATGGCCTTTCGCATGCGTAACGGTTCGATCATGCGATTTGTCAACGGGCCCATGGCAACACCCGTACGCGAACAAATGTTCCCGCCAAGGAACACCAGGTCACACTCGTTATCGGAGCCCAACAAGTTGGCCACCGGCAATGAGTTGGTTACCACGTGCAGATTCCGCCCGACCAATAAGCGGGCAACTTCGTATGTCGTGCTGCCGCCGTCCAAGAGCACCGATTCGCCTTCTTCGATTAATCCGACAGCCGCCTCGGCAATAGATCGTTTTGCATCCCACTCGCCGGCCTGCTGCTGATCGAAGTGTGGTATCTTAGGCGAAGTGCCGGCATACAGCACACCGCCGTGAATCCGTTTTGCCGCTCCCTGGTCCTCCAAATGCTCGAGATCGCGACGTACCG
>JAFGTN010000821.1 GCA_016934075.1 Pirellulales bacterium | reverse complement strand
AAGGCGGCGTGAAAAAACTATACGAGCGCATCGACCTGGTACGCATGGATCTGAAATGGATCTTGCAAGGCGAAAAAACCAATAACGGTAAAGTGCCCGATTGGGCGAAAGAGCTGTAGCTCGGATGTTCAAATCACGCGTTGGAAAAAATAGGTAAGGATTCTTCTATGGTGCCACTGCCGACTTGTCCGGTAGTGGCACCCTTTTCAGAAACGGTCAAAGAGTGTCAGTAATATTTCTCATAGTGCCCCGTTTAGCCGAAGGACAAAGTACAATAGATTTCATGTTGACGACACACAACTCGATGATTACCAACGAGAGCACCACTGCGTCACCCAATTCTGGATCAGAACGTTTGTGTCTTTGAGAGGAAATTCCTGTGAGAGATATATTGACTTTGGGCATCGCACTGATTCTATTTGCCGCTTCCGTGTTTGCCGGAGTTGATGAGGATTCGCCGAAAGAGTTCAAAGTCGGGTTTGGTCAGGTAGATATTACGCCTCCTGTCGGAGCCATCATCACCGGGCCGCGCCACCCTGTCAGCGTGGGTGTGGAGGATCCGCTGTTTGCGAAGACGCTGGTAGTTCAGAACGGCTGTCGAACATTGGCTATTGTGGGATTGGATCTCGTTAAAATTCGGCGCGACCTGGCAGATACGGCCATCACTCTGGCGGCTCAGCGGACGGGGATCGACCGCGATGCGGTGATGATCTGTCCCAGCCATACTCACAGTTCACCATTCATTCCCATGGGAGGGCCAAACAACAGGGACTACATATCAACCCTGCCAAAGCTTATCGCCGGCAGTATTGAACAAGCCTACAAGGCAATGCAGCCGGCCCGCATGTTCCTGGGACGTTCGTTGATTTACGAGGGTCATCATAACCGGCGGGTGATATCCAAGACGGATGGACTGGCGCTGAATACCTGGTTGAAAAAATTGAATGATTTGAAACAGACTCCACAGGTGTTGGGCACGGAAGGGCCCATCGATCCCGAGATGTGGGTGGCTCGTTTCGATGCATTGGACGGGCAAGTGCTGGGGACGCTGGTAAACTTTGCCTGCCACCCGGCCTTGCATGACCGCAGCGGTCTTAAGAAATTCTCAGCGGACTTTCCCGGCGTTATCGCAGAGCAGATCGCTCAGACGTATGGGAAACAGGCGGTGTGCGTGTTTACTCAAGGTCCCTCCGGCAACATAGCCCCACCCGTCCAGTTTTCGCCCGATTGGCGGGAGAGATCCGCGGTTTTTGCGAGAGCGGCAGTGGATGCAGCCAAGCGGGCGATTCCCATAAAAGAACCGGTTGCCGTGGGCTACACTCGACGCGATGTGACGGTACCTCGCTGCAATCCCGAGGCCCAGCACGAAGGAGCGATTGAACGATTGGGGTGGCGACCGGACAGTTTCAACACTGCCAAACGCCAGCTAGCAAATACGCCCAAGACTCGCAATGTTCCGGTCAGCGCCGGGCGGATCGGTCCGCTAGGTATCGCAACCAACGCCGGGGAGCTCTTTGTGGAGTGGGGGCTGGCAGTGAAGAAACGCTCGCCATTTCCCCATACGATCATGTGCGAGTTGACCAACGAGTGGATCGGCTACGAACCCACGAAGAAAGGTTTTCAGCACGAGGGTTACGAGACGCTAGCTGGTGTGGATTTTGTGTCGCTTGAGGGGATCCAGAAGTTGGTGGATACGGCGGTAGAGTTGCTGGAGGAGTTGTGGGAGTCGGATGCTGTCGGATATCCCAGCCGTTCGCCAGACTTGGATGTGTTGCCCGGCTTCCAAAATCCGCCGCCCGGATATGGCGAAGTACCGTTTTGGTGGTGGAGCGGTGAGGACTTGGATGTGGATCGCATGATCTGTCAAGTCAGAGAATTACACAAAAAAGGAATCAGCGGCGTTCAGGTAAATTATTCGCACCACGACACGCCTGGTTGGTTGACCGATCAAAACGAACCCGGCATCTTCACCGAAGAATGGTGGAAAGTTTACTCTAAAATCTCGGAAGAGTGCGGCAAACTGGGGATGGGGATCGGATTGAGCACCTATACCATCGATTGGCCGCGTGGCGCAAAGAACCTTTTCTACCATCTTTTCTACAGCAAGCCGGAACTCAACGCGATCGAGTTACAGGCCGGTAAAAGGCAAGGCCTGCGTGGCGGTGAAACAACAACCATCGCCTGCGAGGCCGACCTGTTTGCGGCTCGTGCTTATCAGATTAAAAACAATGTGCTCCAACGTGGTGGTATCGATCTGACTTCACACATAAAACACGGCCGGCTTTCCTGGACTGCACCGGATGGCCAGTGGGAAATCTGGACATTCCGCGCCGTACGCAAGCCGGGCTCGTTCAATCCCCTTATGATCGGCGCTGGTGAAACGGTTATCCGCGGCTTTTTTCAAGAGTTCGAAAATCACAATCCTGGTAAAACCTCCAAGGGATTGAACTACTTTTTCAACGACGAATTGGATTGTGGTACAGATAAATTCATATGGAATCCGGATTTCCCGCAAGAGTTCCGACAACGCAAAGGCTACGATCTTCGAGAGGTATTGCCCGCGATGTGGGTGGACATCGGCGATCTGACTCCCAAGGTTCGCATGGACTACGCCGATGTTCGCATGAGCCTGTTGGAAGAACGCTACTTCAAACCGATCTACACCTGGCACACTGTACGCGGCATGATCTTCGGTTGTGACAACCACGGACGTGGCCAGCAGCCCGAAGCCTATGGCGACTATTTTCGCGCGACCCGATGGTATTCCGCGCCGGGTCACGATACGCCTCGTGGCCATGCGGATCTGATTAAAGGGAAGGTTTCCTCTTCGATCGCCAATTTGTATCGACGACCGAGAGTTTGGCTGGAAGGATATCACAGCCTTGGCTGGGGTGCCACGCCTGAAAGACTTATGTTCGCTACACGAGAGAATTACCTTTATGGTTGCACGCTACTCAATTTGCACGGGCTCTACTACACAACGTATGGATCCCATTGGGAATGGGCGCCGCCTTGCTATCATTTCCGCATGCCATACTGGGCGCACATGAAGGTGTTTCTCGATTATTTCAAACGTTTGTCATACCTGATGAGCCAAGGAAATACCGTGTGCGATGTCGCGGTGATCTATCCGGTTGCACCGTATGAAGCAGACATGAATGGCAAGGCTGCAACAAAAACGGCCTTCGAACTGGGGCAAAAACTGATGGCCTCCGGGATCAACTTCGAATTTATCGACCATGATTCGCTGGCTCGTGCCGAAGTGGAAAACGGACGGTTGAGAGTCAAATCCGCCGGAGTTTCGTATCAAGCGCTCATCTTTCCCAACATGGACGCCATTCGTTGGGAAAGCATCGAAAAGGCGGCCGCCTTTGCCAAAACGGGCGGGAAAGTCATCGTGGTCGGAACACTTCCCTCTGCGTCCGATCGTGCGGGCCGCAATGATGCGAAGCTGGCTGAAATGAACCGGCAAGTTTTCAAAGCCGATTGCCGCTTTACCGATGCGACGCAAGCAGAAAGCATGATCCGCAATGCTTTTGTGCAAGATGTTTGTGGAATCAACCAGACCGTACGTGCGCTGCATCGCAAGATAGGCCCACGTGATGTGTATCTCGTCATGGATGCTCAGCCCGGCAAGGCAGTCGAGTTCCGTGCTCACGGTGCGGTAGAGTTATGGGATCCCTGGACCGGAAAAGTTCGTCCGTTGAAGGTGGTTCAACAAACAGCAACAGGCACTCAAGTGGAACTGCCGTTGAAACAATATGAGGCGCAGGTTGTGGTGTTCACGCCCGGAAAGACGCACAAGAATCCACCAGCTCTCGACCAACGGCCCATGGTCCAAAAGACGCTGCCCAACCAGTGGAACGTGAGTTTTGTGCCGACCATGGACAACACCTATGGCGACTTCCGCTTGCCCGTCACACCCGAAAACAAACAGATCGGTGTCGAAGCACGGCGTTTTGCCTGGGCTCGTGAAACCGGCAAACTGGCCCAAACCGCAATGCAGCCAAACACGGATGACCGTTCTTGGGACAAAAAGCTTCACGGATACGGCACGCAGTTTTACGTCTTGGGCTCCGTACCCAATGATGTCGATGTCGCGGCGCTGGATACCAAATTGGCCAAGTTGCAAAAGGTCGATCCATCCATGCCCATTGAGATTGACGGCAAGTCATTCACTTGGAAACCCTACGATTTCTCGTGGCGCCGCGGCAAAGAAGGTGACCTGGGCCACCAAGGTTATCACGGTTTGAAACGCACCGTCACGGATGATTTCATTTGCTTAGGCAAACCGAAAGAAGGCCTCAATGAAACGATTTACACCGAAGAAGGAAAAGGCAATCGTTATTACCTCTGGACCTCGGCTACCGTACCGGAAGATTTGTCGGCGATGATCCTCGTTAGTCGCGATCCGCCAGCGGATAAAAGCCATACATCGCCGGTACTTACGCCAGCGGCGGTGTATGTCAATGGCTCGACCGTAAATGACCTTACGCAGCCTGTCGCACTTTTCGCCGGCGCTAATTCCACGCTCATTCGCTACGATCGCGCCGGTCGTGGACATTTCGTGATGCGTCGCAAAGATCAGCCGTTACCGGCAAAACGCGAGCCGCTGGCAATGCGTTGGTATCACGATCCCGGTGTAATTCCTTTCGATGTGTATGCCGGCGACCGCGCGGCCGAATGGTTTCGTTTTCTCTCCGCTCCAGGCACCACAGCAATTCACGTACGGGCTTTGGGCAAGGTTGAAGCCTGGCTCGACGGTAAATCCATGGCGAACAAAGGCAACGGTCGCTTCCAAGCCGCCGAAGTTCCACAAACATCCGCGATCGTCGCTCTTCGAGTAACGCCCCAGACCGGACGTAGCGGAGGTGCAACCATTCCCGAACCCGTTGGGGTCGAAACCAGCTTGGGTGTGATGCCTTTGGGTGACTGGTCCAAGATAGGAATTCTCAACAACTACTCCGGTGGCGTACGTTATTCCACAATCGTAACACTAAGCGAAAAGGAAGCGAAAGGACACGTTGAGCTGGACCTGGGACAAGTGGTTGCCACGGCCGAAGTTCACGTGAACGGCAGAAAAGTGGGCGTGTGCGTAGCGCCACCTTGGCATCTGGATGTGACGGGATATTTGACAAAAGGGGAGAACACCATCGAGGTCTTGGTGTACAACACCCTTGCGAACCACTATCAGACGATCCCCACACCAGACCGCTATCGCGGGAAACCCATATCGGGCCTCTTGGGCCCCGTGCGTCTTTTGTCTCGCGACTGGGAGAATAGTGATTAGCCAAGCAACGCAACATCGTGGCAATAATAGCCATTTTTGATTACGGCACAGCCGCCTTACTGATTACGGTACGTCACCGTTTAAACTTGCTTCGGGCAAATGTTAGCCTACAACACTTGGATAAAGTTTCACCAATGTTGCTTAAAATACCCGCCGTCAATACGCCATCGTGAATCCGCCGTAGAAAGTCCTCCCCGATCCGGCGGGAAGTGTATTGATCACCCCTCGCTGGAACTCGACATGGTTGATCGGTTCGTTGAAGAGGTTCTGGATAAGGAACTGCAGGCTCATCTGACGTCCCGTGCACCAACCCAGTCGCCGATCCAGGTCGAGTGTCATGTTGAGACTTGCTAGATGATATGCATCGGCTGTCGGATTTACTACGGCGGCTGTTGGTGAAGCGCTGCGGGCTCCGTAGAAAACGTCCATCAAGGCGGCATGGAATCCGTTATTGTTATAAGCCAACCCCATCTTAGACATCCAGATTGGCGCGGCTGTGACATTGTGCTCATTGTTGCGAGTGTTGTTCTGATAGCTGACCGAACCGAGCCAACGCAGCCGTTGCGAGAAACGCCACTCGTTTTCCAATTCAACACCCTGAAAGTGCATGCTGCCGAGATTTTCATACGTTTCGGGAAGGACACCGACTCGGGTAATCACATCGAACACGTCGCTGTGAAAAAACGTCGTTGCGAAGCGAAAGTTTTCCGTGTGATAAGCGAGTTGCACGTCAAACGTCTGAATGATCTCGGGAACCAAATTCGGATTGCCGGACACAATTCCTGGAACGTTAATTCCTCGCTCGTTTTGATATGGGCTGCGGAAGGCTTGGCCGTAGAGGAGTTTTGTGGTCCAATTGTCATTGAGCGACAGAATCGCTCCCGCGCGGGGAACGATGCCGCCGGGTATTATACCCGGCATGTTTCCTTGCATGCCGCCGACCAACTTCAACCGATCGTTGACCTGACACTCGAGTTGCATGTACGCGCTATACCAGATCTCATTGAAAGAAGGGACGGGTTCAAACGGTCCCATCGTAGCCACACCTGTGTGGATGTCGGTCACGCCGCCTAGCATGAAGTTCATACCGTCCCACAATTCGGCTCGGTAGGTTCCTTCCAGAAGAAAGCTGTGCGAGGTCGAGATGAACGGATACACGATGACACTGGGGAACTGCGTTCCGTCATAGTTATAGGTGAAGTGCAGATCGAGGCTGCGATTATTCTCCAGTTCGATGAGATAGCCGCAGTCTAAAAACACTCGCGGATCCTCCAGTTTTACCGAAGGCCAGGCGATCGACGGGCCAACGATATCCGAATCGGCCTTAGCCACGAACAGATTAGCCGTAAAACCTTCATTTCGATACATGGCGAAAACACCGATGTTGTTCTCCCCAAACTGATCGGTGTCTGTCACGGGAGGGAACTCCGCAGTAGCCGTGAAGGGCCAACCCTTTTCATTGCTGTACGTGGCTCCGCCGTAATAACCCTTCTCCTTGTTCCCATTACCCAAAGCCATCGAGTATGATTGCCAGCCATAAGAGCCGCTGAGCACCGACGCATGCAATGTCGGTTTCTTGGGGTTCTTGGTGACCACATTGATCACGCCGGTAAAGGCATTGGTCCCATAGAGAACCGATCCCGGCCCTCGGATCACCTCGATGCGATCGATAGTCTGAATCGGGAACGCCGTGTACATCGCGACATTGATGCCACCCGAGGTTATGTCTCGGTACGGCCGACCGTTGACAAGCACCAGCACGAGATTGTCTTCATGCTTACGCAGATCGCCACGTATACAGGCCACGTTACGTCGGAACAAGAAGCTTCCGGTCATGTAAACGCTGGTCGCCCATTCGAGCACCTCGTACAGGTTCTTCGCGCCGAACTCCTCAATATCCCGTGCCGTGATTACGTCGACGATACCCGGCGCTTCGGAAGCCTTTTCGGGCGTCTTCGAAACGGCCTCGACGATCGGATCCGTCATCGTCGATGTCCGAACCTTGATCTTGCTCAAGTCTTCAACATTGAGGTCAAGCATCTTGTCGATGTCGGAGTCTTTGTCCTCCGCCACCTTCTGCTTGTCGTCGGGATTCGAGTCAGTCGGCACCGGGGCTGGCTCGATTTCCTGTGCCGACAGCGGCACGACAACAAACAAGCAAATTGCGACTAGAATGCCGCTGACGATCCATCGTATCCGCATTGAGTACATTTAATACTCTTTCCGTGTCCAACAACGACCACTAGTCTAAAATCCCGTCGTAGATTGCCGTACAAAATCCAATCCGTAACCATATGACTTCAGGGTGGTCAACCAGAAAGCCCACACAACGCACGGCACCCATCTTCGTGCAATAGTTCAAAAAACACGCTCGTTAGAACGACCACCAATCTAAATAATCGGTTAAATGCATCTCGAAGCTAGAGACAATGAAACTCAGATTCACCACACAGTCTCATCCAATCATCTACCCCATCTTTCCTATTTTTATATCAACAAAGCTAAATTAAGCACAACGTATTTAAACGTAGTGCATTGAAACGGGGAGGTTTCTCTGCTGTGGCAAGAGTTGACCATAAAGAAAGCAAGGTTCGCTGACATTCCTTCTCACAATCGTCCGACTGACACATCAAGCAAACGGCTTCAAGCCCTGTGCTCACAAATTCCCAATACTTCTCTACCGAAGCGAATAGAAAGATGTCAATTACTTTGCATTCAACTCTACACACGCCAGTCTTTTTGGTGTGCGTGCAAAAATGAAGCCTTCCATAACACATTGTTATGAAAGGCTTTGCGAAGTGGGCGATACTGGGCTCGAACCAGTGACCCCTAGCTTGTCGAGCTAGTGCTCTAACCAAACTGAGCTAATCGCCCATAACTCTT
>JAFGTN010000820.1 GCA_016934075.1 Pirellulales bacterium | reverse complement strand
GCCAGACGAAAATACAAACCATGGTCTGCATCCCCATCATCCCCGACAGGACCAAGATGAACGATGAGATCAAGCGACAGATAGATCAGGACGCCACGTTGATCTATTCGCACGGAGGCAATACCGACAGCTACATGATGAACGGCGGTAAAATCGACGCCATTGCACAGATGGTCGAATTGATCAAAGCCCAGGGCGTACCGGCCGGCGTGGGCGGCCATTCCTTGAACATGCCAATCATCTGCGAGAAGGAAAAGGTCGATCCCGATTTCTACGTAAAAACCTTCCATATTGATCAGTACTGGTCGGCCACGCCCAAAGACCATCGCAAACCATACGACTTCATGCATTTCGGCGCCAATGACCACAATCTCAATCACGACAACATGTGGTGCAACAATCCCGAGGAAACGGCCACCTTCATGGAAACCGTAAAAAAGCCCTGGGTGGCCTTCAAAGTCATGGCCGCCGGAGCCATCCGCCCGCAAATCGCCTTCCGCTCGGCCTACAAGAACGGCGCCGATTTCGTCATCGCCGGCATGTTCGATTTCCAAGTCGAATCCGACGTCAAGATCGCTATCGACAGCGTGAACAAAGCGAGTTCCCGCAAACGCGTTTGGCAGGCGTAAAGGACGACCGGTTAGGTTTTTGGAGCGGCCATCTTGGCTGCACAGGGCAGGCTGGAAGCCTGCACCACAAATTATTGATCATACGGAATACTCGAACATGGCAGGTAAAACCGACCGACGTTGTTTCCTGGCACGAGGTATCTTAGGCGCGACCGCAGCGGGCGCCGCTTATACCAGTATCGAAGAGGATATTCTCCAGGCCGCCATCGAAAACGGTTCGGCGAAGCCTTCGGCGGCGAATACAAACAAGCCCAAGACCTCCATCCCGCCGGGCAGCCTGCCTTGCGGTAAAATCGGCAATGTCTCGCTGAGCCGATTATTGATCGGCGGCAATCTCATAGGTGGTTCGGCCCATAGCCGCGATTTGATGTACGCCTCGAAATTGTTCACTTCCTATAACACCGAGGCCAAAGTCTTCGAAACCCTGGAGATTGCCCTGGCCTGCGGTATCAACGCCATCCAGATCAATCCCAAGTGCTTCCCGCTGGTGAAGAAATTCAACAAGGGCAGAACGGCGGAAATGAAAACAATGGTCTGCATTCCGTTTTTCGCTGACAAGGACAAGATGAAGGAGGAAATCAAGCGGCACGTCGACCTGGGCGTAACGATGCTCTATTCACACGGCGGCGTGACCGACCGGCATATGATGCGTGGCGGCCAAATCGGTCTCGTGGGGCAGATGGTCGATTTTGTCAAGGCCCAGGGATTGCCGGCCGGTGTCGGCAGCCATTCGTTGAACGTACCCATGGCCTGCGAAAAGGAAAAGATCGATCCCGATTTCTACGTTAAGACTTTCCACACCGACAAGTACTGGTCGGCCACGCCCAAAGAACATCGCAAGGAATTCGACTTCATGCACTACGGCACCACAGACCACAATCTCAATCACGACAACATGTGGTGCAACAATCCCGAGGAAACGGCCGCCTTTATGAAGAAAGTGGAAAAACCCTGGGTGGCTTTCAAGGTCATGGCCGCCGGAGCCATCCGCCCGCAAATCGCCTTCCGTCACGCCTTCAATGGTGGGGCCGATTTCATCATCGCCGGCATGTTCGATTTCCAAGTCGAATCCGACGTCAAGGTCGCCATCGATAGCGTGAAAAAAGCCCATTCCCGCAAACGCCCTTGGCGGGCATGAGTAATCCGCTGGACTGCTTCATCGAGAATGCACAAACACAGCCAAAACACCGAGGAGAATCTCTGTAATCATCTACCTCTCAAGCGGGAGATCATAACTACAAAAAGATGATTACGAGAAAGATAACACACTTCATCAGTTAGTACCTGGTTCTTGTGATTTTATAATTAAACTGTTAAAATATACTTGTCTATATAAGCGGTCTTTATTTCTTCATGGAAATTTCGCAATGAAGCAGCGATTTTCGATGGTCGGCACACTACTCCTTTTTGGGGTGATTCTTCTTTCTCTTGGCTGTACAGTTAGTAAAAAAGAGGCCGATAATATTGCCAAGGAACAATCTCACATCAAATCGCTGGCAATTATGTACTGTGGTTATATCAGCCAAAATCAGGGCCGCATGCCGCCCAACGACCAGATTTTTAAGCAATACGTTCAGGCTATGATCGCCAAACAATCGTCAGACAACAAAGGCCCCAACGCGGAAGAGATATTTATTTCGGAACGAGACCAAAAACCATATGTCATTTTATTCGGTCGCGCGGCACAAAGCGGCCCACGCAACGGGCCCGCCGATTTACCGGTGGTAATCTATGAACAAGATGGCGTGGACGGACGGCGTTTTGTCGCCAGCAGTATGGGAGCGATAGAAGAGGTTGATGAAGAACAATTTCAACGACTTGTTCCTATACGAAAGTGATCTCTATGAAACCCGAGCAAAAAAAGTCATCGGGGTTCACACTTGTTGAACTCCTGGTCGTAATTGCGATTATCGGCATACTCATTGCTTTGCTCTTGCCAGCCGTGCAAGCCGCTCGAGAAGCAGCCCGCCGGCTACAATGTAGCAACCAGCTAAAGCAGATAGGGCTGGCCATGCAAAATCATGTCGATGCATACGGTTGCTTCCCCTCCGGCGGCAACAAGCCTTGGCCATCCCTGACACTAAATATTATCGGCGGTCAAGCCAATCCTCCGGAAAAGATGGGACTTAGTTGGGCATTTCAGCTCTTGCCATTCATTGAACAAGACAGTGTATATTCTATTACTAATCTTGAAGAACTGCGAAAAGTTGCGCCCAATGAATACTTCTGTCCTTCACGCAGAGGTGTTACTTTTCATCCCTCCTCGGGATATGCCTTGGTAGATTATGCGGCCACCGTGCCCGGCAGAAAAAACTATGCCAATCATGAAAACTATATTAGTTTTTGGGCCGGCTATGCAGCCACATCTGAAGGGTACGACGACCGCTGGACTATATTACCCGGCAAGGAATTTTTCGGAGTGATCACACGAATTACATGGTGGCGCGACGACAATATTCCCGGGAAAGGAGCATGGAAAGGCTCGCCCGCAAAGGTCCTCATACGTGATATCATCGATGGGACCAGTCAAACTTTGGTAGTGGCAGAAAAATTCATTCCACCCAGCAATTACAAATCGGGTGACTGGTGCGACGACTGTGGTTGGTCGGACGGCTGGGATCCCGACACCTTGCGTTCCACTACCTTTATCCCCATGCGAGATGCTGAAGGCACATCGAACCACTGCTACCGTTTCGGCTCAGCCCATCCCGGCGCGTTCAATTCGGCTTTTGCCGACGGTTCCGTGCAAAGCCTTTCCTACGAAATCGATCCGATGGTATTCAACTATCTCGGAGACCGCCGAGACGGCGAGGTACTCAAGGATTTTTAAAGCAATTCCTCAACTCCCAAAAGGTCACTTTTTTAAGGCTTTATGCTCTGTAATCCATTATTGCAGCGCAAGCATCCAGCCTGTGAAGTGATTGACTCCTGGTACCGAAAGAACCTAACGTGCGGTACGAGCAAAATGGGCGTTAAAATTCATAGAATCGCGCCCCCTCTGTCTTGTTTTATCCAAATCCGAACCCGCCGCAAGCGGCTGGGCTAACAACCCGCCTCTGTCCTCTGCCCTCTGCCATCTGTCCTCTGTCCTCTGTCCTCTATCCTCTGTCCTCTATCCTCTATGCTCTATTCATCCACACGCCCCCTTACGGAACTCACGCGGGCTGTGTCCGTAACATCGCTTGAAGGACGTGGAGAAATTAAATGGATCTTCGTAACCCACCTGCCGGCTGATTTCCGAAACGCCCTGGTGCGTCTCGCGCAAGAGGGCTGCCGCGTGACGCATTCGCAAGCGGTTCACGAATCGCATTGGGCTGTGACCCGTCTCGGCACGGCAGAGCAGTCGCAGCTTTTCCGGACTCATGTGAGCAAGCGAGCAGAGCATATTGAGGTTCCAGGGCCGCGCCAAATCGGCGGCCACTTCCATCCATAGCGGAGCTAGCTGGTTAGTGGGCTCGGTGCGGCTGATGATCTGTCGGGCATGAAAACCCATCAACTCGCCCAGGCATCGCATCACGGTGGGGCGTCCGACCGTGATCGATTCGCGGTAGAGCAATTTATAAGTGCCCAACAGGTCGTCGGTAAAACAATCCGTCAGCAGATACGAATCTTGGCGATCGGCGGGTATCGGCGATAATGGCCCCGGCACAAAACGAACGAAGATTACCTTCCATACACTTTGAGAAGCCTTGTGTCGCCAGGCCCAGTCGGCACCCGGCGGTGTTACGTATCCCGTGTTCGGCGGCAGTTGTATCCAACCGCCGTCGACAAGAACTTCGATATCCCCGGAAACCGTGATTTGAATATGCCCAAAGCGCCGGTCGAACTCGTCCGACTTGCGAACTGCCGAACCGCCGATACTTGTATAACCCGTCCACGATATGCCGAAGTTCTCCAATACCGGATACTCTTGAGAAATCACGCTCGTTTCGTGCAGGCCGGGTGCGATAAGATCTTTCATTACAATGGGATCTTGCAAAGGTTTGTGGGGATTAGCCGCATTCCATTATTGGCTCTAATAAGCGATTTTACAAGCGTTCTCAAGCACTAAAATAATTAAAACAGGAGACGGCCCATGTCCGCATTTGTCAAACTGTCGTACTTTTTGAGCTTGATATTCGCACCTATCGCAGCCACCACATGCATCGCCGCGGTAGACTACCCGGGCACGCCACCGGCCACCGCTACCTGTGAGGCTGACAAAACACAAATACTACTGGCCAACGACGTCATCCGCTGCCGCTGGTTGCTGCGGGAGGGAAAAGCCGAAGCTTTGGAAATCACCGATCGGCCCACGGGCAAAACACTCATACTGCGGTCCGGGTATATGCCCCGCATCATTCTGGCCGATAACCGGGTCGTCGATCTGGCCTCGCTCACACCCTCGCGGCCTTTCAACTGCGAAGAACTCAAACCGGACACTCCAAAAAGTTCTAGAGCCGAAAACGCTAGCGCCGGCCACATGCTCTCGGCCCGCTTCGTCGACAGCCGCTCTGGATTGACGATAGACTGGTCCGCCGAGCTTCGCGACGACTCGAACTACGTCAACCAGACTCTGGTCCTACAAACCGGGCGCGATGTAAAAATCGAACGGATAGATTTTTTCGACGCGTCTGTGAAGAACGCCCGCCAAGTTGGAGAGGTCGGCGGCTCGGTAGTATTTTGCGATAATATTTTTCTTGCAGTCGAAAATCCACTGGCTGAAAACG
>JAFGTN010000819.1 GCA_016934075.1 Pirellulales bacterium | reverse complement strand
AGACGGCAGAGTACCTGATGATGTTTGGACAGAATTTCCTCGCGTCTGTGGAACATTTGGTGAACGTGAAGGATGGCATCCATGTCAAATGCCAGAAACACTATTGGCAAGAATAATTCGGGTATGCAGTAACCCAGGCGATTTGGTTCTCGATCCATTTGCTGGAAGTGGTACCACCCTTGTTGTTGCAAAAAAACTCTCTCGCGATTTCTTTGGGACAGATATTTCAAAAGCCTATGTGAAAAATATAGATGCAAGACTTAATGCAACCCAGTCATTTGCCGATATTGTCGGCGAACGTCAAGGACCATGGCCTAAAGAACATATCCAGTTACTCAGTGCTGCATATATTGAGTTTTCGATTCCCACAGACAGGCTGTTCAGGCATCAACATTTACTGCTTCGCTTTGCCCAACGCTTTAACTTGCGTTTGAAGCATAGTGGAATTACTCAAGAATATACTCCAGATGAAGTTTGGATCCATCTGGAACGCATACGCAAGTCAGGCAAACTCGGGAAAATTCGAGTTCATGCAGAAGAATCAACCAAAACGGCTGCACGAGACCCTGTGGAATACAAAAAATAGGGGGCGATCATGGCAGGTTACGACAAGGCAACTCAGGAACATATTCGAGAATTATTACAAGCTGTAGAAGTAGCACGTGATTCGCTTCCGTACACAGAAGAATTTGATAAGTTAAAAACTGATTTTTATGACCGGACTTTCAAGAAACTCTCTGATAGTGAGTTGTGGCTAGCAATATTATCTGTGAGTAAAAAAGGGGGCATAAAAGGGAAAAAGAAAACCCAATCTCCACTTATTTCTGATGATTTCAAAGAATCTCTCTTGAAAATGCTTCCAGTTCCAATTGGCCAGATTGACAACTTGCCATATACAGAAAAGCTCGAAAAATTTACCTGCCGATTCAATGCAGTTACCCAAGCAAAGCTTTCAATCCGCGATGTGTGGCTTATCTTACTCACACTTCGTAAGTAGCTGTGGCCTCACTGACGGAAGAAAACGGAGATTTCCGAAGACCCCGCCGCCAAACGCTCCGGTCGACGTGTAGGGAAGAAGGCGAAGTAACTGTCGTGGCTTATGCTCGTGGGTGGACGGGCAGTACACTTCTCCAGCGTGTTTCAGTCTACTTTTTTTGAGAATTGTCATATTCTAACATTGTCGTAAGTGTATATTCTGTAAAGATTAAAGAGAGCGGCGTTTAAAAATCGGGAATTGCCCCCGTTTTTTTGAAACACCTTCTTTGTTTCTGCGTCAATCTATGATAGAAAAAGTGTGCATTCGGCAACCCTCGGGGGGCACCTCTTGACATCTTCCGTCATATACGGATTCCACTTATTCAGCGGAAAGGATGTAGTGCTGTGATTACGTTTATGTGCAAATCTTGTGAACAACCGATACGCGTGCCGGACGGCTATGCGGGGCATCTTGTTGCCTGCTCGCTTTGCGGCAACAAGAGCGTCGTGCCCACACCGGTGCATACCGCGGACGATACGCTGGACGAACTGGCCGGCCAGTTGGGGCATTTACGGACGGTCGAACGCCGCTCTCGTGTTCGTGCCGCTGCGGCGAATAAGCCCAAGAGCGGAGTCGGCGTGATGCTGGTCTTGATGATTCTGCTTTGCGGCGGCATTGCCGGCGGTGCGTTTTATTACGTCTTGCAACAGAGTAAGGTTAAACCGCAGCAGGCGGAGCTGACCCCAGAGCAGAAGGCGGAAAAACTCGTTTCACAGGCGAAAGTTCAACCCGGTGACAACGGGGGCGCGGCGAGCAAAACGCCGAACACCGATCCCTTCAACGCCAATGGCGTGAATACCGCCGATACCGCTCATGGAAACATTTCGTTTTTCGGCGTTGGGGTAAACGGCCAGAAGGTCGCCGAAAATTCCACCGAAACGGACAAAACCAACACAGTTAGCGAAAAGAAGCCGTCCACGCTGGTCGAGCGAAGCAACGATGCGTGGGAAGCCGACTTCAACAAGGTCGTAGACACGCAGCCGGTTGACAAAACACAGAAGATTTACACTAATATCCGCAAATAGTAGGATGTGAGAATTCACGCACTAACGAATGAGAGGCATGGCTCGTAATTTGGTTGCCCGCCCTTAACAGGCAGGGCGAGGCCAGTTCGCGAGGATATCTCATGTTGTAGTAGCCATTTTTACCTGATGACCTTCCTTGCTCCTGAATGGGGGCGAGGGAGGCAAAGGGATAATCCGCTCTCACGTTTCCCCGCTTGCAAAGCAGCCGTGTCTTTTTCCGCATTCTTGAATATAAAATGCTGCCGTTCATGCCCAGGAAGATCGTGTCCGCGTCCAAAAACGCACGGCTGCCGCTACGCGGAAAGCCGTGGCACCCGGCTCTGTTCCCTCTTGCCGCAGTCGATCGCGTTCAACTGGTCTCCAATAATTCAAACTCGTCGGATTCTCCGGTGATGCGTGTGAACCATCGACCACGGCGCTATAATAAAACATGCCGTTACATGAATATTCCGCCGCATTGGAAGCGATTTATCGCCAGTACAACACACGAAAAGAAGCGAAGAACGATCCGGTTCGGTTTCTCTACGAGTACGACGATCCTGCCGATCGGGAGGTCGTCGGCCTGCTGGCGGCGATGCTTGCCTATGGCCGGGTTGAGCAGATCCTCAAGAGTGTCCGCAATGTTCTGGACCGTATCGGACCACATCCCGTCCGGTACCTTGCAGCCAAATCGTCGTCTGAAATTTTCGATGATTTTGCCGATTTTCGCCACCGGGTGACCGGTGGCGTGAAGCTGGCGGCCTTGCTGGAAGGCATTCGGTTTGCCGTCGCCGAACAGGGGAGTCTGGAAGCGACCTATATTGCCGCGCGGTCTGAGGCGGCTGACCCGGTAGACGCGCTGTGTCGGTTTGTGCGGCGAATCGATCCGAAGCGGCGCTGCGATCATCTGCTGCCTGATCCTGTGGGCGGTAGTGCATGTAAACGGCTGCATTTGTTCCTGCGCTGGATGGTCCGGCGTGACGCGGTGGATCCCGGCGGCTGGTCTCAGCCTTCGCCGGCGGAATTGCTTATACCACTGGATACGCACATGAGTCGCTGGGCGTTGCTGCTGGGGCTGACGAGTCGCCGT
>JAFGTN010000818.1 GCA_016934075.1 Pirellulales bacterium | reverse complement strand
GGGGTTTCCGTCATGGCCGGCGCTGAATTCCCCCGACATCCAGAAGAAATCATAGTTGGACAGGCCGTCAAGGATCGGATCTCGTCCCGTTCGGACAACTTGCCCTGACTTCTGAGCGGTCAGGACAATGGGAATTCCCGTCAAGTCCGAAATCACCTGCGCGGTATCGGGATTCAGGTCGTGCAAAAGGATAGTTCCTTTTTGCTTCGCGGCGGACGCCAACTGCTCGCTAGGAAGGTCGCCGGCCGGCGTCGAACCATCGACGATAACTAGACTGCCTGGAGCCTGTTCCTTCAAAGCGAACTTCCGGTCTTTGATGAACGAAAGAAGAGATCTGTTGTCTTGTCCGAGGATGCATATCGGCAAAATATTCATATCAACCGGCCGCAGGGCAGCCCGGACAATATTCTTCAGGAGGAATTCCGCCGCCGGTTCTACTCCCAATCGGTCGATCAGGTTCATCTGGCAGAGGATATACCGCCCCTTCCCAGACCAAAGTTCCAACAGAGGCGACCAGCGGATGCCCGACCCGCCGCCGGCATCGAGAATCGATCGGAGTGAATTCCCAGCGGGCTTGCGAAACGTTCCCCGGCAGACGAGTGTATCGGGTCGCCAGAGTTGAATGTCTTCGGCGATGAGTCCTTCCAGCAGTGGATGTTGGTTTACGGCGAAAAAGGCGTGCGTGGAGAACCGCTTTTCCCTGTCCGAGATCACCGCCCCGCCGGGCAACCAGCTTCCATTGGGAGTGTTGACCATAACGATCCTACCACCGCGAGACACATAGGAGCGCAATTTTGCACCTTCCGCCGCCGTAATTTTATATCCGTACGCCAGAATCAAATCCGGCCGATGAGAAAGGGCCTGGTCAACTGTCCTCACATCTTGAAAGGGCAGGCAGACATCTCGCAACTCCTGAAGATGTTTGGGATTGGATGTGATTACGACAATCTTCGCCTTAGGCCAATCCGCCGGAGAGGGTTTTGGAAAAATGCTCCAGGTCGCTCGTTCCCCATCAGTTGCTTCTTTTTCATTCACTAGGAGTTTAGCAGTGAAGGCATATTCACGTTTCGTCAAAACCTTCGGTAATGTGAAGTCGAGATTTACTTCTTGGCTTTCGCCACCGGGGAGGGATATCGGAATTTCCTGCTGGAAGATGACATTGTCGTCATTTCCCAGGCGGACGTTCAGGGTGAAATTCCGATCTTCAAGAGTATAATTGTACACGTACATCGTCCGTGAGACTTTTTCGCCGGAGAAGAACGTGGTGTTCTTCTGTCGCATGGCCAGAAGAATCCGGCGGACGACCGGCCCCTTTGCGTATACCTCTTCCCGAACTCCCCACGGATTGATGCAGAAGACCTCGGCGTGGGCGTATCCCTCGTTTATCCATTTGTAGGCCTGCCATCCCGCTTCGGCCCATCCGTCCGGATCGACATAAGCCCGGTCTCCGGCAAATTGGCTGACCCCGTGAGGATACTTGAGAGAGTAGGGAGGGTTGAAGTATTCTCCGATGATGAGAGGTTTGTCTTTTTTCCACACGTGTCCCAGCCAGCCCGTCTTTCCCTCGTCCAGCCAATAGATCGTGGTTGGCAACATGCGAGCCTGTTTGAATATCTGCCAGGGATAGTGGTAATTTAGCGTCGGTGCAAGTCCCTTCAGATCCAGATCACCGTCGTAGCTGACCAGCCTCGTCGGATCGAGCCGTTGGGCGACGTCCCCCAGTTCATTGAGAAGTTCGTGCACCCGTGGAACGTTCTTACCTCGGTACTGAGCCACCTCGTTGCAGATATTCCACATCACCACCGACGGATGGTTCCGTTGCCGGCGAACCATTGCCTTGATGTGTTCGACGGCCAATTCCCATCGCCGCGGGTCTGTCTCCAAATGAAGTTGAGGCGATTTGATCGGCGTTTCCGGAAATATGAGCATGCCTTCCTCATCGGCGATGTCGTTATAGTAGTCGAGTCCGGCATAGTGCGTTCGAATTGCGTTGTATCCCCTCGATTTAGCCTTGCGAATCTCTTGCCGAACGGCGCTGTTCGCCAGATCCTTCGAATGCGGAAAAACCGACTTGCGGAAGAGGAACAGTTTCTTCCCGTTCAGGTATACCAGATGTCCCTTGGTTCGGAACTCCCGAAATCCAAATCGAACCAGCTTGCCGCCCAGAGAGGTTCCACCTTCGTGAATCTCGACGCCTGCCTGATACAGATAAGGCCGATACGGCCACCAGAGTTTCGCATCCTGCCAATCGACTGTCAGAGAAACCGTTTTTTGCTCGCCCGGAGCGATCTTCAGCGAGGCGGGCACGAAGTTCTTCACTATTGTTCCGGTGTCTTTCACCCATCCCACGAGCGAAACGTTACGCGTTCGGGCAGAAGGCGTTTTGAGATATTCGACGGTGACCTCGAGGGAAAGTTGCCTGGCTTCGACACTTGGTTTGGCGAATACGTCCACCACGCTCACGGGATCAGAGATCGTCAGACTGACCGGCAGGCGAATGCCTCTCCATCTGGCCGTAAACCACGAAGCCGTTTTCGGCGGAAGAACGTTTCTGGATGACGTGCCGACCATCAGCGTGTTCATCCGGCCCGGCTTTACGAACTTCGTAACGTCCACGTCGCAGGAATAACTACCATCGATCTGGGTATGGACCAATTTGCCGTTCCAGTAGATTTCCGTTTCGCATTGCGTTTTTGCAAAGCGAAGTGTGATCCTGCGACCTGCCCATTCGTCGGGAATGTCCACCGTGCGGCGATACCAGCAGACAGTTCCGTCAAAATGCTGGCCGGGAATTTGTACTGGCGTCCACTTCGCCTCGGCGGACGGAATCACGAAGTCGACCTTCGACTGCGCCGACGTGGCTCGATGTCCGGTTTGACTAGTCGTTTCCCACGTTCCGCCAAGATCGACGATAATCGAAGGAGATATGACGCAACTCGTATCGACCCGCAATGGTTCTGCCGGCTGTGTTGTTGAAGCCCAGTCGCCTTGCGCTACCGACACTCCATAGGTAAGCATGAGCAATAAGCATTGAAATCTCAACATATCAGCGGGCTTCCATTAGAGACCAAACAGTACCAGCTTGTTGTGGCATCGCGCGCTTTGGATTCTGCATTAGGTCTTGAAATCACTCGTGAAATGGGATCCGACAGTTGTCCTGAGCGATAATCAAGAATCAGGCACAGGACACAGTATGGTCGCGGGTTTATGTGTAGGGCATGTGCATGGACCGATCAACCTTCGATGGGGGCGCGGTTGCGAAAAGTCCGGCGGCTGGAGTGACGGGAAATTTGATTCCCCGCATAACTGAGTCTAAGTAACGGTAATTGGCATGTCAACACAAAGGAAACGCAAACACCCGAAAAACTAGAGCTTCAGAGACTTGACTCGCGGTTTGTTGATATATATGCTTTTATCCAGTGTCCACAAAGTAATACCACCCGGAGGTACCTTGATGAACTACATGAAAACGTTTACTGCCGCCCTCGTTGCGGCGATCCAGTGCCTGGTTGCCATCTCCGCCGAACCCGGCAAGACGGACGGAGAATCGCGCGCCTGTCCATTGGTGTTCATCAACTCGACTTTCGAAAACGCCTCGCCGCTCTTTTGGGAGATCAACAAGGTGGGTGAAGTTGAAGTTTCACTGATGTACGATCACGAGCGATCGTCGCCGAACCGCGCCGCCGGCCATTGGCACTTCCGTGTGGAAGCTCCCAAAGGATCGGAATTGACGCTCATCCTGGGCAACCTGCAGAACATCTACAATGGCCACAAAGGCTCCCCCGCTTCAAAGAACACGATGAGCTTCGTCTCCGCTGACAGCCGGTCGTGGCAACCTGCCCAGATGGAACTGCTCGAAGGGGATCGTTTGAAACTCAAGTTGAAGATGCTCGGCAACAGCATGTATGTAGCCAGGCTCGAACCGTACCGGCTTTCCGATCTCGACAAGTTTCTCCAAGCGATTCGCCCCCACCCGCGGGTGACAATCACCGAGATCGGTCGAACGGTTGAAGGCCGGCCGCTGGAGATCGTTCGTATCGGGGACGAAGATGCTCCTCGCCGTATCTTGCTCCGTGCCCGAGCCCATCCCTGGGAACCGGGCGGAAACTGGGTCATTGAAGGACTCGCTCGCCGGCTCCTCAAAGATGATCTCCAATCCAAGGCGTACCTCGAGCGCTATTGTGTCTTCTTTATGCCCATGGCCAACAAGGACGGCGTGGCTCGCGGCTGGACGCGTTTCAACGTACTCGGGAAAGACCTCAATCGCAATTGGGACGTGAAATCCGATCCCCATCTTTGCCCCGAAAACTATGCGTTGGAAACGTGGATAGAGAAGCAGATCGCGGCGGGTCGCCGGCCCGATTTCATGATCGATTGGCATAACGATCAGGGTGGCCGAGTCCACATCAGCCGTCCCAATATCGATCTGAAGGCCTACCTGGCAAAAATGAAACGTTTCGAAACGCTCCTTCGACAGCACACCTGGTTCACGGAAGGGGCTACCGGAGGCAACTACCGAAATCCGGGCTCGATCGGCGAGGGATTGCTCGAACGATATGGAATCCATGCCTGCATCCATGAACTGAACGCCAACCGAATCGCCGGATTGGATGATTATCCGAGCGCGAAGAACTGGAAACTCTATGGAGAACAACTCTGCGAGGTGTTCTACCGGTTGTTCGAAAAGGAGAAGACGGATTGAGGGTACGGCGAGTGTACCAGGAACGCAATTACCCACCAAAGAGGAAATTCACCCACGGCTTGGGGATGGCGGATTCGCGTATAGATGCCCCCGTACATAGTGTGTTCTCGCTTGGGTGTCATGGTTTCTTCCCCCGCGTCTTTCACGCCACGGATCATAAGCCACACCCATATTAAGCCAAGCAATCATTGGCAATTACCTCGTCGAGTATCTCGTCAATGTTTTTTCCGTACTCAAGACGTTCCCACACAAATGCTACAATTCTGTGTGATATCACTTCCAGCGACAAGCCTTAGTAGTAAGGGAAATTGAATTTCTTGTCCGTATTGCCTTTCCGCAATCGTCGGATAGAATATATTTTTGCGCCCTGCCATCAGGGATTTGTCGTTCGACACCGGCCGGACGCTGATCGGCTACCCCCACCTTGGAGAGATCCTTATCATGTATCGCGCTGGAATCCTGATTATAGTTGGGATTTGCCTGTTGGTCGCCGGATGTGGTTCTGGTGACCCGTGTGCAGTTTCGGGTGAGGTCTCGTTTGGTGGTGTGCCCGTCAAGGATGGAAACCTACGATTCTTTCCCGTCCATGGTACCCCGGGCCGGGGTGCCAGTGCTCCGATTCGCCAGGGCAAGTATGCCATTCTCCAGGACCAGGGATTGATGGCCGGCAGCTATCGGGTATCGATCACGGCGACGCACTCCACCGGTCGGAAAATCCGCAATGCCGAGCCGATGCCCGGCGAAGACCTCATGGTCGATGAGGTCGTGCAATACATCCCAGAGGCATACAACGCTCGGACTACACTTCGGGTGGAGTTGGAGCCGGACGACAACCGGCAAGATTTTTTGCTTGAAAAAGATGCGAGGGAATGACAAGGTATGGGGCACGCGGTACCTACAGGAGGATTGCGAAATGCATGAGAAAGAGTCAAATCCAAGGCCGAACTCACCTGGTGCTCAATCCCCGATTATCAGTCGCGCGCGGCGGGCTTTCACACTGGTTGAGTTGCTGGTCGTCATCGCCATCATTGGGATTCTGATCGCGCTGTTGCTGCCGGCCGTTCAGGCGGCACGCGAAGCCGCCAGATGCATGCGGTGTACCAACAATCTCAAGCAGTTGGGCCAGGCACTGCACGCCTACCACGATGCGTACAATGCCTTTCCAACCGGTTCGGGCAGGCGAGATCCTCGCGATCCGAATAACAATGAAGGCCTGCGTACCGCGATCATCGGCTGGACGGCCCGCCTGTTACCCTGTATGGAGCAAATGCAGCTTTACGATCAGATCGACTGGGAGCGGGAACCTGGGAACTCCGGCGCGAACGTCCTGGTAATGGGGACTGACCTGCCGTTTGTCCACTGCCCCAGCGCCCGGGACGTCGAACGGCCCAAGGCCAATTATGCGCCGACCAACTATGTCGCCTGCCAGGGTGTAAGTGGCCGGGGATTTTCCTGGTTCAAACCCGAGGGCTTGTTCATGATCGCCGAGTACCGGAAGATCAACGACGTGATCGACGGCACAAGCCACACCATGGCGCTGTCCGAGTGCCTGATCGGGGAACCCTGGGTGAAACGCTATGGTAGTGACACCGCCGGGTGGAATGCCTGCCTGGCGGGTACGGCGCCGCCGGTCAGTTCGAATAACACGAGCGGACCTCGCTCGTTCTCGTGGTTCTACACCGTACAGATGTCGGTCTGGTCATACAGCGCGCGGCTTCCACCGAACGATTTCTTGACGGCCAATCACGAGCCCGAGATCTGGAGCAACTTCGGTTTTTTCGCTGCCCGTAGCTCACATCCCGGCGGAGTCAATGTGGCCATGGCCGACGGCTCGGTTCAATTCGTTGTCGATGAGATCGACATCGATGTTTGGCGGGCCAGCGCTACGGTCGCCGGCGGTGAAGTCGTTGGTTTCTGATACCTGTACGCTTGATCTTTTACGGCGACAAGGAAGTTATGTACTCGTTGGAAGTCCCTTCCTGACGCTATTATTAGGGCATATTGACTCGCCCGCACCGGTCATCGATACTGAAATACGACCTTCCAGATCAAGAGCCCACCGAGCAAAAACATCGAGCAAATAAGGAGTTTCCCCATGCAACCAGCTCATCCTGGCCCTGCTGCCCGCCCCTCTCATTTACTAGGCTATTTACTACACATATTAACTACACTCATACTTGCCACAGCCGTCCTGTGTTTATCAATAGCACCTGTAAAATCAGAGGATAAACAGAAGAAACGCAGTGTACCTAATGTCGTATTCATCCTTGCCGACGATCTGGGTTACGGAGACTTAGGCTGTTATGGACAGGAAAAAATCCAGACGCCCTGCATTGACCGCATGGCGGAAGAGGGGATGAAGTTTACGGATTGCTATGCCGGCAGCACGGTTTGTGCTCCTTCGCGGTGTAGTTTGATGACCGGTTTACATTGTGGGCATGCTCTGGTGCGGGGCAACGCCCGCGTGCCGCTTCGGCCCGAGGATGTTACGGTTGCCGAAATTCTCAAGACAGCCGGATACACCACGGCCATTTTCGGTAAATGGGGACTGGGCGAAGCGGGCAGCACGGGCACGCCTAATCGTCAAGGCTTCGACCATTGGTTCGGCTATCTCAATCAGCGCCATGCGCACAACTACTATCCGGCTTATTTGTGGCGGAACGAGGAGAAGTTCCCGCTGCGCAACGAGGTTGTGCAGAAAATCGGCGGGCATGATTTTTCGCCGGGAGGCGTGGCCTCGAAGAAGGTCGATTACTCGCATGATCTGTTTGCCAAGACCGCGCTTGATTTTCTCGACGAGCACGGCAAGGAACGTTTTTTCCTCTATCTGCCCTTCACGATTCCGCACGCCAACAACGAGGCCGGTCTAGTTAAGGAACTCCGCACCCCGCAAGGCGGCATGGAAGTGCCCGACCTCGGCGAGTATGCCCAGCGTGATTGGCCCGGTCCGCAGAAGGGCCACGCGGCCATGATCAGTCGTCTGGACCGCGATGTTTGTCGAATATTCGACAAGCTTAAACAGTTGGGAATCGACGAAAACACGCTGGTGATTTTCTCGAGCGACAACGGCACACATCACGAGGGCGGGGCCAGGCCGGAGTTTTTCAATAGCTCGGGTCAGTTGCGCGGGTGTAAGCGTTCGCTACACGACGGCGGCATCCGCGTACCCATGATCGCCCGCTGGCCCGGCCATATCAAAGCCGGCACGACCAGCGATCTGCCTTGCGCGTTTTGCGATTTTCTTCCGACGATGGCCGATCTGGCCGGACTCAAAGAACCCGAGCACACGGATGGAATATCAATCGTACCCACGCTGTTGGGCAAGGCGGGTCAACGACACCACGAGTTCTTGTACTGGGAATTCCACGAAGGCAGCGGTTCCAGTCAGGCGGTGCGTATGGGCCGCTGGAAGGCCGTGCGGAAGCGGATAGGCAAGCAGCTTGAGCTTTACGACCTGGAAACCGACATCGGCGAGCAGAACAATGTGGCCGACAAACATCCCGACATAGTGGCTAAAATCGAGGCATACCTGAAAACGGCCCGCACGCCGTCGAAGGATTGGCCACTAAGAAAGTGGAAGCCGCGAAAAAAGAAGTAAATCGCTCTAGACGATAATTTTCACAAGCTGCAGAAATTCGGGGTCGGAGCGGATCGAATCGAAATCTTTTTCCTTTTCGATAAGATCGCGATATTCCGGATCGATGGCCAGGGCTTCGCCCAGGTGGAACAATGCGCGAGATTTATCGCCGACCAGGCAGAGGTAGCAAGAAAGATTGTAGTGAATTATGGCTTCTGACGAATCGACGGCCAGAGCCTCTTCCAGGTCCTCGATAGCCAGATCGATATCTCCGGTGCGTTTGTGGCACCAGCCCATGGCTAGCCAGATGTGAATATTATCGGGTGCGAGCTTGGCCGCTCGGGACAGCGGGATGAGGGCGTCGGCGAAGCGATCCATGGTCTGCAGGGCTTCGCCCCAGAGACACAGGGCGTGGCTGTTGAAGTTGGACAGGTCACCCAGCCGGGTAAGCACGTCCAGTGCATGTTGCGGCATCCCCAGCTCCAAGTAACCCTCGGCCTGGGTTTGAACTCGTCGCAATCGAATTCGATCTCGTACCGCCACGGTAGAAATGCTCCAATTTGCATGACTTCCTTGAGATTCCCATAACGTCCGTGTATCGTGCATACGCTTTTCCAAAAAAACAAGTAACTGTTTGCCGCTCTGACTTCTATTGTAACCGCAACTTGGCAAAAAGCCAAACCATCTATTTCAACACGCGACGGAAGTCGATGCAGGCAAAGCAGTACGGTTTTACAAAAGCTGTTTTCTTAGAATCACGGACACATTGCCTGATAACAACTAGGGCAAGGTTTACGATTGGCGGCTGCCGCACGAATGCTCGGGTGCCAGATTTTATATGGGTTTTGATGGCAAATATCGCACCTGAGTCTGAGTCTCCGCGGACTAAGATTCTGCTTGTGGGATGACTTACTTTGATGTACTCTAAAAGGGTAGGGTCACAGCCCCTTGCCTAATGTATTTTATATACGACAGAAAGATGAACCGATGAAAAGCAAGCAAAGGCTTGCAACGTTGGTTTGTGTGGGATTGTTCTTGATCCTCACAGCCTTGGCTATCTTGTACCTCTGGTTCTACAGGCCCATCGGTTCCGGACCGGCCGGTCCGGTGGTCGACGCGGGGATTTTCGAAAATACCTGGACCGATCGCAAGGTTCTGCTCTTGGGCGTGGGCGACAGTGTTACTGCCGGTTTCGGTGTTTCGCCCGATTATTCCTATGTTGGCCGTTTGGTAAAAAATCCCGGCGACAATGTCAAGCAGCGCAAGAAGATGCTACGCGAATGGTTGACCCAGGAATAATCGCTCCGACCGGCGCGTCCGCTACGCGCTGAAACCATTCCACCCCGCCAATTGGAGGGAATACTGCCTGCATGGACCGCGTGTTCTCACAAAAATTACTGCTTTTCAGACGGCGGGGGATTACAATGAAAGAAAGATCCCAATCACAGAGGAATTATCCGTGCGACTCAATACACTTGTCATAGCATTGCTTTCGAATTTGTTTCTTTTTGCTTTCTGTCTTCCTGCGCTTGCCCAATTCGCTGAAGGCGGCGACGAGGGCGGAGCCGCCTTGGGTAAATCGCGAACGCAACGCTGGAAGGCCGGTATGACAGTTACCGCCGATGGTGGTCGATGCAACGGAATTGTGGGCTACGCGCCCATGCCCGTCGATTGGCCCGAGCAGAAAGTGACCATCGTCGACGAGGACATTACGCCGGGCACCAAGATCGGCTATCGGATGGTCGACGGCGTGGTGAAATTGATGGTGGTCAATATATCCACCATTCCCACCGGTCAAACGGCCAAGGCACTGGTGGTGCAAGAGATAACCCGGCATATGCAGGAGCCTCCTGAAAACACCGATCAATACAAGATCCCCACCAAGAAGCAGTTGGACCGTAAGTTGAGGATATATCTCGGTCCCAGCCCGTATATTCAGTGCCGCGACGCCAAGATCCGCAACCTTGCCAAGGAGATCACGACCGACAAGGAAGGAGCCTGGAAGAAAGTAGAGGCCATGTACGATTGGGTGCAGGAAAACATCAAGTACAAGGAAGGGCCGCTTAAGGGCGCGCTTAAAGCCCTGCGAGACAAGGAAGGCGATTGCGAAGAATTATCTTCGTTGTTCATCGGGTTATGCCGAGCCAGCGGCGTACCCGCTCGCACGGTCTGGGTTCCCGGCCACTGTTATGCCGAGTTCTACCTGGTCGACGAGGACGGCAAGGGGCACTGGTTCCCCTGCCAGCCGGCCGGCAGCCGCGAGTTCGGCGGCATCCGCGAACTGCGTCCCATCCTGCAAAAGGGCGACAACTTCCGCCACCCCGAAAATAACCGCCAGCGTGTTCGCTATCTGCCGGAATATGTCACCGGAAAACGCTCGGCCGGGAAACCGAAAGTGAAATTCGTGCGCGAGTTGATGGGCAAGGAATAGCATACAGGGCGCAAGACGGCGGGGGGGGTATGATCCAGCTTAGCCGGTGGTCTTTGACGCCTTTTTTCAATCGGTTTTCACTTCGATTGTTTCTCTCCGGTATCTTGGTACACTTAGAAAGGAAGGCATGTCGTGGAGTACCTGATTTTACAGGTTCTATTTCTGTTCTTGTCACGAGTTGATGATGCAACTGTTTTTTTCTCGGAAACGATGCCATAAGGCATTTACGCTTGTGGAATTACTGGTCGTTATTGCGATCATCGGTATATTGATCGCGCTTTTGTTGCCGGCCGTGCAAGCCGCGCGTGAGGCGGCCCGTCGGATGCAATGTACCAACATTCCCACTCTAACGAAATACCCTTCGGAAGCAACCATCCGGGCGGAGCGCCGTTCGTTTTCGCCGACGGGCATGTCGATTTTCTCAACGACACGATCGACATGGATACCTACCAGGCGCTCTCCACCATTGCCGACGGCGAAGTGGTTACACTTGGCGATTAGTTTCCGATTACGGTTCTTTGTAATATTTTCTGAGTGAAACACCTTAAAATGTTGCATTTTCGCAACATCCGTCAAGCCCCAACTCCACTTTTTCTCGTTACCAGCGGAATATTTTTTGACAACACGATTTTATTAACCTAGATTTCTGTTGTCGGCTTTATTTCAGACGACAATGGGGCTGCCACTTCGCGGCACCGCCGCAAAATACTTTTCGCTTTTGACTTTCGCCAGCCGGACCAGTTCCCGTTATCGTCACACGCGGTGTTGTTTCCCAACCGTTGCGTACAACGAATAGAGGGGGAGGTGCAAATGAACGTAGCAGTAAAAGAACAGCAAGATTGGACTGTGTCGGAACGGGGTACTTCGGCTACCGAGGAAGAAGTTCGCGTACAAGTCTGCGGGCTGCTGAGCACGCTCTACCCCCGAGATAACAAGGTGGAACGCCGCGGCGAGCAGCGTTTTCCCTTCCCCTACCTGGTACACCTCACGCCCGTCGAATCCGACGGTACCGTGAATGTCGGGGGAACGGTTGTTGTCGCCGGCAAACATATTTCTGAACGCGGTCTGGGCTTCTACCACCAGCAACCGTTGCCCAACCGCCGCATGATAGTGTCTTTCGAACTGGGCTCCGACGCCTGGCTGGGATTTCTTATCGATCTTAGCTGGTGCCGCTTCACCAAACAAGGCTGGTACGAAAGCGGCGGGCGTTTCTTGCAAGTGGTAAACTCACCGATCGAGCTTTGAACAGTGGCCTCATACCTCACACCCAAATCATGGGCTTGTGGTTTCATATCATCGGTAGTATAATAACTCTTGTATGGTCGATTCATCTCCGACTCGACCTTTGCTAACGCAAGAGACATTGACGTGCATCGTGGCAAGAAAGTTCGTTTCGATTCAAGCGACTCCGGTCTGACATTACGGTTCCTTGGCGCCAACCGCCAGGTAACCGGTTCCTGCCACTATTTGAAAACGGGCGGTGCGAGACTACTTGTAGATTGCGGCATGTTTCAAGAACGGGCATACCTGTCTCGCAACTGGGAACCCAGTTCCTTGCGTCCGAAAAATCTCGATGCACTTTTTCTCACGCACGCCCACATCGATCATTGCGGACTGGTGCCCAAGCTTGTACGCGAGGGCTTTCGCGGGCCCATCCATGCCACGCACGCATCGGCCGAGCTCATCAAGATTTTGCTCGAAGATGCCGCGCGGATTCAAGTCGAAGACGCCGCTTACAAAAAGAAACGGCACCGCAAGGAAGGCCGGCGCGGTAAGCATCCAATCGTACCGTTGTTTACGGAAAAAGACGTGCGACGGACATTGCCCCTGATCCGCCCGGTACATTACGGCGAGGAAGTCAAAGTCAATGACCATGCCACGGTCAAGTTCTATGACGCGGGCCATATTCTAGGCTCGGCCATGCTCGAGGTCGATGTACGCACGGGCAATGGTATGCGGCGGCTGGTGTTCTCCGGAGATATCGGACAGCGGGACCGGCCCATCGTCCGCGATCCTTCGGTCTTTGCCGAAGCGGATTACATAATTGTCGAATCGACGTACGGCGACCGCGAACATGGAGACAAGGAAGAAGACGTGGAAGTCAGACTGGCCGATGTGATCGTCCGAACCGTAGAGGCAGGAGGCAACCTGGTTATTCCCATTTTCGCCATCGAGCGGGCACAAGAGATGGTCTATCACATCGCTCGACTGGTGAGCGCCAGGAAAATTCCACCTGTGCCCGTCTATCTGGATAGCCCCATGGCCGCTCGGGCCACGGAGGTTTTTCGCCGGCACCGTGAGTGTTTCGACGACGACGCCTGGCACCTGATCAATTCGGGCCATTCTCCGCTAAGATTCGACGGCCTGCGCGTGGTTGAATCTGTCGAGGAGTCGAAGGACATCAATCGGCTCAAAGAGCCGGTTATAATCATGGCCACCTCGGGCATGTGTACTGCCGGACGCATCAAGCACCACCTGGCACACAATATATCGAAAAGCGAATCGACCATACTCTTTGTCGGTTACCAGGCCGAAGGCACGTTGGGCCGGCAGATAGTGTCCGGCAGCCCGCGCGTACGAATCCACGGCCACGATCACGAAGTGCGTGCAAGCGTGGAGGAGATCCACGGTTTCTCGGGCCATGCCGACGGCCCGGCCCTGATGCACTGGCTGAGTCATTTCAAAAAACCGCCGCGACATGTGTTCGTCACCCACGGTGAAGAAAAAGCTTCGCTGGCGTTGGCGGATAACATCCGCCGAGATTTCGGCTGGGATGTTTCGGTGCCCGAGTATCAGGAAAGTTTTGTTATGGGGGAGTTGGGAGTTGAGGGGTGAGATGTAAGAGACTTAGGACTTAAGACATAAGACTTGAGACTTCAGGTTTCATACTCTAGGGGCCGGTGTGTGGTACGCCCTGTCACGGGCGTAATGGCCCCCACGCCCATCGCTATGCTCTGGGACGTGCCACACTATTGGTTTAACGCCACACCAGTCCTTCAACCTCTAACCTTCTTCCTTCCCTTCTATAATCCCCTCTTTCTTTCCTTCCTTCCCTTCTGTAATCTCCTCTTCCTTTCCTTCATTCCCTTCTGTAAGAAAACTTTACTTCTTCGGCTTTACCCAGATATTGCGGAAGCGAACCGGATTGCCGTGGTTTTGCAGGTAGACGGGACCCGGGCCGGACTTTTCCGCCGAGATACCGCCGGCCGTGTGGCTGGGAAGTTCTATGTCGTTGTGTATGGTAACACCGTTGTGCACGATGGTAATGCGAGCGTTTTTGACTTTCTTGCCATTCTCGAACTTGGGAGCCGTAAAGTCGATGTCGTATGTCTGCCATGAGAGCGGGGGCAGGCACATATTGACGGCCGGAACGGCAATCTTGTAGATCCCGCCGCACTCGTTGTCTTTGCCCTCCAGACCGAACGAATCGAGGATCTGCACCTCGTAACGGCCTTGCACATAGCAACCGCTGTTGCCGCGTGCCTGACCACGCGCGGTGGGCATGTAGGGCGTGCGGAATTCCAAGTGCAGGTGGTGGTCGCCGAACTGTTGTTTACTAGTCACGCCCTCGGCTAACAGTTTGTTTTCGACGATGCGGCCATTCTTGAAATTCTCGGCCGTGGTGCCGTCGAATAGAACCACCGCGTCCTTGGGTGGTTTGGCGCCCATGGTGGGGCTCTTGCGGGTAACCTTTTTCATGGTGCCTATTTCGTCGCCGAATTCTTCGCTGATCGTAAGCAAGCCGCCTTTCAAAACCACCTTGGCCGGCTGGTCGTCCAGTGCGAAAGTTACAGCGCCGTCGGCCGCGGTACCCTCGGCGACGATTTTCTCGCTCTTGTCCCATCCGGCGCCGGGCAAACCGCCGTGATAGCCGACCAGGCGATACTTGTCATCCCCAAGCGCGATAACCTGTGCGCCGTATTTTTCATCGCCGTCGGGAAGCGAAAGCGTACCGGCATATTCGCCCTGAAACTTGAAACTCTCGCCCGCCTTGGACGGATCGGTGAAGGTCTTGTGTTTGTGGCCTGCGGCCAGACTCACTGAGACACATGCTATGAGGGTAAGGGAAACGGCCAGTGAAAGAGATCGTAAGCGTAACATGGCACACTCCTGCGGGGGGTAAAGTACTAACGGTCATCAATATTAGATCCCATAAGGCTGGAATCGCAATCAATTATGGACTATCGGATTAGCGAAAACAAGCCGCCGGTTGCCCGCTATCGCGGCCCGTTTGCACGCCCTCACAAAGGCTGCTAAACTTGGAGTTTTCAGCACTGACACATCTCACAAAAGATAATAAAATGCTGCATGCTGTTGCTTTCGACATGGATGGCTTGATGTTCAACACTGAGGACGTGTATTCGGCCGTGGGTACGGAACTTATGCGGCGTCGCGGTCTCGAATTCTGTTCGGGTTTAAAAGACGCCATGATGGGGCTTCCGCCGCAGGCGACTTTCGAAGCCATGATCCGCTGGCATTCACTGGATGTCGACTGGCAGGATCTGGCCGCCGAGTCCGACAAGCTGTACGTCGAATATCTCGACGACTACCTGACACCTATGCCCGGGCTGTTGGAACTGCTCGACGCGCTGGAAGCGGCCGGGATCCCCAAGGCCGTGGCCACCAGTTCGTCTCGCTACCTGGCCGAGACTACCCTCTCGCGGTTCGATATGGCGTCGCGTTTCGAGTTCATACTCACTTCCGAGTCGATCACCAACGGCAAGCCCCATCCCGAGATCTATCAGTTGGCTGCCGAGCGGTTCGGTCTGCCGGCTTCCGAGATGCTGGTACTGGAAGACAGTATCAACGGCTGCCGCGCCGGCGTGGGTGCCGGCGCCTTTGTGGTGGCCGTGCCCAACGAACACACTTGCCACCAGGATTTCAGTATCGCCGGCGAAACCGTGGAAGATCTAACCAATGCGAAGATCTACTCGGTTCTGGGTCTCGATAATGTTGCAAAGGAGAAAAAATGAACCAAATCGATATCACAAAACTTTCCGCCAACGTTGTCGATCTGTGGATGAACCGCTGGCTGTTATTGACGGCCGGCACGATGGACGATTGCAACATGATGACCGTGGCCTGGGGCAGTATCGGCTGTATTTGGGCAATGCCTTTCGCCCAGGCCGTGGTGAGACCGCAACGGCATACACTGGGGTATATGGAGAAATCGGATTCGTTCACGCTATGTGCATTTCCCGAGAAATACCGCAAGGACCTGGGCACACTGGGTTCGATTTCCGGGCGGGACGGCGACAAGCTTGCCAAAACGCGTTTGACGCTGAAGCCTTCGTCGGTCGTTTCGGCTCCTTGCTACAACGAGGCCGATCTGATATTCGAATGCCGCAAAATCTACTTTCAGGACATGGATCCCGCCGGTTTCGTCGACAAATCGATCGACGACAACTATCAGGCCAAGGACTATCACCGCATCTATTTCGGCGAAATCGTAGCCGCCTTCGGCGACGAGTGAACTCAAGCCAAACAGGCTTGAGGCCTATGGACCATATTCTTTCTCGCATTATACGACCATCCCCTCTTGCGTAAACGGCCGGGCGGTGAATCAAACTGCCCGGCGAATGTCCGGTTTTCCTTGCGCGCCGCAATGGGCACATCAAAACGCTTATAAACATTTTAACGGGGAAAATGACTACCAATCCATTGCTTCAAGGTCAGTTTCTGTCGGTTATAGTGGGGAATGGATTTGAATTACAAAATTGTCAGGTCTATTCGCTGGATTTTCTCTTCAAGTAATCGTAGATATATACGGTGTATCAACACAAATATCAATGGGTGCCAAGCAAGTCGCAATGACAAAAAAGTTGTGATTTTTGGGGCATGACCTGATTAAGTATCTCTTCTTGGAGACATTGGGCCATGCCTGTTTTTTTGGGCCTTTGAGATTTTTCAGTAGGCAGAATATTTTGGTGACAAACACTTTGCTCAAATGAATTGCATTTTAAGGAGATGATAGAGTGAGATTATTCGGCAGGAAAGGGCAAAAGAAAACCGAGGCATTGGAAAACGACCTGATTCAAACGCAAAAAACTTTGGAAAAGGTGCAACAGCAGGCAGACAATCTGGATGGACTCCCTACGCCGGTTATGGCGATTGACACGGATTTCAACGTTACTTATATGAATCAAGCGGGCGCCGGAGTCGTGGGCATGACAGCCGAAGAGGTTGTAGGCAAGAAGTGCTACGATCTTTTTAAGACTCCACATTGTAATACGCCGGAGTGCCGTTGCGCCCAGGCGATACAAAAAGACGGGGAATTTACCGGCGAAACGGTGGCCGACCCCAACGGATTGAACATTCCCATACGATACACGGCCTCTCCCATCAAGGATTCCGGGGGCCGCATCACCGGCGCGCGGGAATTCGTACTCAATATCACCGATACGAAGAAAGCCCTGGATGAAGCACAACGGGGTCTCGACAACATCAATAATATTCCCACACCGATCATGACGGTCGACCGGGATATGAACGTGACCTACATGAACCCGGCCGGCGCGGGCGTAGTCGGAAAAATGCCCGAGGAGTGCATCGGCCAAAAGTGTTACGAGCTGTTCAATACCCCGCACTGCAATACATCGCAGTGCCGTTGCGCGCAGGCGATGCAGCAGGACGCGGTTGTCACGGGCGAAACGATTGTCGATCCCGAGGGGTTGAATATTCCCATCCTATATACAGGCGCACCCGTCAAGGATGCCGATGGAAATATCACCGGTGCGTTGGAGTACGTCGTGCCCATCGATGTGGTGCAAAAAACCGAGTTGGTACAAAGCGCCAAACGACGCGAAGAAAAAATAGCCCAATTTCAAAAGCGTGAAGTCGAAAAACTATCGGCCGTCATGCAAAAGGTCGCCCAGGGCGACCTGACCGAGCAGTATCATGTTGCCAAGTCGGATGAGGATACAACCGATGTGGCAACCGCCTTTGCGACCGTTGCCGAAGCCACTAATGCCACTCTCAACAACCTTCGGGAGGTGATCAGCCAGATCACTGAAAGCGCTGCCCAATTCAACGAGGGCTCGCGGGTGATCGCCGAAAGTTCGCAGACGCTGGCGAGCGGGGCTCAAACGCAAAGCTCCAGCGTCGAAGAAATAAGCGCCTCGATAGAGGAACTGACCGCTTCGATCAACGGCGTAAACAATAACGCCGGTGAAGCCGATACCGTGGCCAAAAAGACCAACGATCTGGCCCAGCGCGGCGGACAAGCCGTGCAGAAGTCGATCGAGGCCATGGAACTGATCCGCACCAGTTCGGATCAGATTGCCGAAATCATCCAGGTGATTTCCGAAATCGCCAGCCAGACCAACCTCCTGGCCCTCAATGCGGCCATCGAGGCCGCCAGGGCCGGCGAGCACGGCATGGGATTCGCCGTGGTGGCCGACGAGGTACGTAAACTGGCCGAACGGTCCAATCAGGCGGCCGGCGAGATTACCACGCTCATCAAGGAATCGAGCAACCGCGTGCAGGAAGGAGCGCAGTTGAGCGATGAGACGGGCAGCGCGCTCAAGGAAATTCTCGAAGGCGTGGAAGCCACGGTTGCAAAGATCTCCGAGATCGCAGCCGCCACGGTCGAGCAATCGTCCAACGCCAAACAGGTCGCCGAAGC
>JAFGTN010000817.1 GCA_016934075.1 Pirellulales bacterium | reverse complement strand
TCTGCAGCGTTTAGATATAAATTGCCGGCTGCGCCGCCAATTTATATCTAAGTGCCCTTGACTCGCAATTTTGCAAAAGTCCAGTTCTGACTTCGGCATTCGCTATTTCCGCCTTCTACACCCTACGGCGGCGGAACGCCCAACTGCCCTTCCAGGGCTTTCTGCATGGGTGAGCTTTTTGTGTCGGCCCAACGATTGGCCTGTTCTACTATTGCCTCTCGCGTAGCCGTTTTGGGATTAATGTTTTTCTTAAGATATTCCGCACACTCTTTGCGGAGCGGTTCATAGCGAGATTCGTACGGGGGCGGAGGCGGTCGTTTGGGTTTGTCGTGCTTGGCCGACTTGGCGAACTCTCCCGTGACAAGCGAATCGATCAATTCGGCCTGCTCCTGCATGGCCTGGATGCCGGTCTGGGCCAGGTGCATCCGGTGGTAGCCTTCGTCGAGACGTCGCGCGGTTGCGGCCGCAACCTCGTCGATCCAAGCCGTTATTTGCTCGGGCGTGGCCGGTGCGGCTGGAGTCGACGCGACCGGTGCGGCTGGTGGTGGTTGCGGCGGCGCGATGGGCAAAATAATTTCCGGCGGCCGGTTGGCCCGTTGCCATAATTTCCAACCAACAAAACCGCTAGCGGCTAAGAGCAAGATCAATACCGAAACCAAAGCCGTCAAAAAAACGGCCTTGCCCCATCCTCCGCGACGATGGCCACTATACTCGGCCGTTTCTACATCGCCCTGCTTTCGGTTTCGGAGCATGGCGATCGGACAGCCGCAATTGGGGCACTGAGTGGCGCGTCGCGAGACGATCTTGCCGCAGTCGGGACACTTCGCCAGACGCGCCCCAGATACATCAGCTTCGTGGGCTGAATCCGCATTGTGAGTCGTATCCGTCTCGGCAAACTGCTTATAGATTGCCTCGATCCACTGCCAGTCTTCCCAATCCGCCCGGCGAATCTGGCAAAGGCCGTCCAGCCGACCGGTGGCAACCAGCCGATCCAGTTCGTCTTTCGACATCGGTCCATGATGGCGGCCCTCGGTATCGCGAGCGAACCAGGAAGGCCCTTGTATCGCACCACCCTCTGGGGTGCTAGCTGAAATATTATCGTGTTTTGTGCCCGGCAAACGAATTGCCGCTTTACATTTCGGGCAACGCACGGCCTTGCCGGCTAGTGTGTCGGGCGCATCGAATCGGGCTGAGCATTCCTTGCATTGACAGTGAATAGTCATCTGGTGAAATCTCCCCAAGGCCCTCTTGCCAGAAGACAATCTACCCAGGCATGTATTCGCAGTCAATGCCTGAGAGACGAACAACACCCCCTAATGGCGACAATAATACAAGCACATTTTCACGTCTCGACGCAGATCCGGCCTGCTGATAAAATCATCTCACACTTCGAGAGCAAGAACGTTTCATGGAAGGACGGTCTTTAATGTCGCAAGTTTCGACAGTATCGCAAGATTCATCGGGTCGGATCCTGAAAAGCTATACAACAAAACATAAGATCCTTACCGTCGAGTGGCTCGATATGGAATTGGCCGCCCGTCGGAGCGCGGGCCAGCGGATAGTCATGACCAACGGTTGTTTCGACTTGTTGCATCCCGGACACGTGGCCTCGCTCGAGCAAGCCCGAGCCCAGGGTGACTGCCTTGTAGTGGGACTCAACAGTGATGCGAGCGTGCGAAAATTAAAAGGGCCCGACCGGCCCATCGTAGACGAACACGGTCGCTCGACGATGCTGGCCGCCCTGCAGTGTGTCGATTACGTGGTACTTTTCGACGATACCAGCGTGCTGGGACTGGTTGAACGAATATTGCCGGACGTACTGGTAAAATCTGCCCAGTACACGCTCGATGAAGTCGTCGGTCGCGAAGTTGTCGAGGCCACCGGCGGACGCGTCGAACTGACGCCCATGACGGGCGGATATTCGACCACGCGGTTGCTGGAAAGAATTCAAGCGGCAATGTAATCCGATCCGGGAAAACAAGCATGTCACGCTACGAACGATTCGACCGCGACAAAATAACACTCAAGGATATCGACGAGCGCGGACACGACCTTCTGGCCGTGGATTGCCTGCCGCTCGAACCGCTGGACAGCGAGTATAACCACCCCGAGTTCGAACAACTCGTCGAGCGAATTATCGATGCACGAAAAGCCGATCGGCCGGTTATACTGATGACCGGCGCGCATCCCATCAAACTCGGCCTTTCACGCTTCCTGATCGATCTGGTCCACCGCGGGCTGGTTACGCATATTGCCACAAACGGCGCGGGCATGATCCACGATTTCGAGTTGGCCACCATCGGCGGCACCAGCGAGAGCGTGGCCAAGTGGATTCGCGTGGGACAGTTTGGGCTTTGGCGCGAGACGGGACGGCTCAACGAAATCGCCGTCGAAGCCGCCAAACGCGACGAAGGGCTGGGCGAGGCCGTGGGACGGACCGTTTGCGAAGACGACACCCAAAACCTTGTACCTCATGCCGAGTTGAGCCTGGCCGCCGCGGCTTGGCGGA
>JAFGTN010000816.1 GCA_016934075.1 Pirellulales bacterium | reverse complement strand
TCTGCAGCGTTTAGATATAATTTGCCGGCTGCGCCGCCAATTTATATCTAAGTGCCCTTGACTCGCAATTTTGCAAAAGTCCAGTTATTAATTTGTGTTAATTGGTCGTGTGTCCAGGAATCGGGAGGGCGAAGCTCCCGATACAGCCCTCCTCGGCTGTGACTCAACTAGGCAGTGGTACCGTTCACACCGCCGCTCATGATCGTCGAGCATATCTCGATCAGGACGCTGGTAGCCATGGTGCTTGCCCGTTTCGCGGCTCGCCCGATGGCGCACGCACTTGCGGAGACGATCGCTACCTGTTGATCGAGCAATCCGTCGCCACCGGCGTTCTCTTCCAGTCCCACATGCTGCCCCAACTCATACGTGCCGCCGGTGCAATCGAACTCGAATACTCCTGACGTGGCCACGCGAATCGGATCGGTATCGCCCGCGCGGCTACGCTGCATGGCAACACCCAGGAACTTGCCGGCAAACAACGTCTGGTTGGCCGTCTTGCTCGACTGATCCGCCTGCGAAGAAGCCGGCTTGGCATCGTCGGTGTCGAGATAAACCAGATCACCGATCTCGATCACCGTGCCCGAATCGACAGCCGACATAACCGGATTAGTATCCCCATAACGCCAACGCATTTTATCACTCATTTTTTCTCCAGTTTTAAAGTTTTCAGTATTCAGATGTCAGTTTTCAGACTTAGGACTTAAGACTTGAGACTTAAGACTTGAAGCTTGATCATTGGGCATTGATCATTGAACTTTGATCATTGTGCCTTGGACATTCCTAATTCATTCTTCATTCGAGCTTCCTCATTCGACATTTCCGCCCCTGCCTCAAGTTATCGCCTTCACAAACGCCCCCGCGTCATCGCAGGCCTCCTCGAAACTTATCTGATCCCGCGAAAGGGGCTTGCCCATTGTGGCATTTTCACGATCTGCCAGCCGGCGGACCAATTCGGCCCGTTCCGCGATGAGTTCGCGAACCGTTTTTTCGTCGGCAGCCTCGCGTAGCGAACGCATGAACCTTTCGCCAACAATCGCTTTTCCTCGATCGCCCGCCGTTTGCGGGTGCGGCAAATTGAACTCGCAAAGCAGTTCACGAATACGCGCGTCCCGTCGCGCGGCAGACTCCGCCTCGCGCACTTGCCGTAACTCACTCCGCAGAGTTTCTATCTCGCGCCGGCTCTCGGCCAGCAGATCCTCCACCAGATCCGGCCGCGAGCGTTTAAGCGATTCCACGCTGAGCCGGCCAAGCACACCTTCGTCCACGCTGTTTGAAAAGTTTTCGTCTTCCTCTTCACGTTGCGATTCGAAAAGCCCCGCGGTTGTGGCCGGATCGGCCACCAGGTCGACGCTCTGCACCTTATCGATCGACTCTACCTCGATGTGCTCGCCCCGCCGAACCGTTTTTGCCCGAACATTATGCGAAAAACCGACGTTCTCCGGCGCGTGTTCGGCGTCCCAGATCAATTGCTCGGCCAGGGCGTGCTTGGGATTGAAGTGGAAGTCGGCAAAAAGTCCTTCCTCGGGCCGCATGCTTACGCCGCGGATGGCACCGATACGATCTTGATAGTCGCGCGGCCCGACTGTGGCGCCCTTCGCGTGGTTTACGTTCACCTTGGCCCCCTCGTAAAGCTCGACCGCGCGAGCCAAGGTCTCCGCCGGATAACGGCGCCCGTTGCGCGAAATTAAACCCAGAATCTTCACGCCGCGAATGATACCCTCGCCGCGATCAACCCGCATCTTCACCCCACGCGAATCGACATACTCGAGAAGCGTTTCCTTCATTGTGTGGTCCTTTTTGTTTAAAAGGTTGTTAGTGTTGAATAATCTAGATGGCAGATGTCAGAGGGCAGAGGGCAGGACATGAGAACGAAATGAGAATGATTTATCACATGTTCGACCACCAGCGAAAAACTATGTTGACAACCGTCCTCTGTCATCTTCTCCCTGCCCTCAATCCTCTACCCTCTGCCATCTGCCATCTCCCAAAACAAAAAGCCCACCATGAACCTAGACAGGCTCTTGATGGGCTCGTTACGATACCGGCCACGATGGACCGGCTCTGGCGATACCTATTGTGTTTTTCAGTTCGCAAAGCTTTCTTTTACATGTGCCCTTGACTCGCAATTTTGCAAAAGTCCAGTTACTATCGCTATAAACTAGCGACCGGCTGCTACCGCTGTGTTTTCTCCATACTGCGTCGAATGTGCTGGATAGTTCCGTCCTGCACGCTGAGTTCGATACCCGCCTTGCCGTGATACCCCCTCTGGAGCACCTCCGCAAGGATCTCGGCCAACGCAGCGCGAAGCAGTCCCACCATCCGCTCGTTGGCCGGTCGTTTTGTGCTTTGACTAATCATGGACAAAAGTATACTACCGGACCTGTCCAATTCCAAGTCTTTTTTTGGGCCACTTGAAAATATTCATGACACTCCGCCGCTGATCGCTTACTCGGCCGCCCCTCAATCCAGCTCAGCGATCTCCGAGCCGGCGCGTGTAACAAGGGCCTGAAGAATTTTCAGTTCGCTGTTCTCATCGACAAATCGCACCGCCCCATCGGCCGCAAGGAAATTGCACCCGCCCGGATGCACGCTGCCAAAGCTGCAATTGTTCCAGTCGCCGTCAATCATCGGCACGGAATTGATTGGGTACTTCAAGTTGCGGCAGCAATAGGCATAAGCGCTGTCCGAGCCGCCGGTCGTGCTGCGTACCCAGTGTGTCGGCAATACCGGACGAGTCGCCGTGCCATTATCCCACGCCAGTTCACCCACCATGAACGTATTGGACGTGCCGTCGCTGATATCTCGGATCCGATGCTGCTTGTCGATCTCCAATACACCCGTCGTGCCAAATTCCCCCGCGCCCGATGGACCCCTCGTCTGATGGTAACTGCCGTTACCGTTATATAGATCCTGCCCCGCGGCACCCATGATCGGATTGTAGTGCTGGATGTACCATTTCGTACCGGCGGCTTCATAGTATTTCAGGTGAAAACTCGGGCACAACAAGTCCGGAACAGGCTTGTACTCCAAACCGGTCGAGGAGATATATGTATCCAGCTCTTTGGAAAAATCGAAATTCTCTTGAATCATGTCCTTCTCCAGATACGGCAGAAGGATCACATACATGCTGACGCCGTTTTTCCCGATAGCTCCTCTGTTCGTCCACCCGCCCGGCGGAAATATGTTGTTGGACGAATGGTAATTATGCAAAGCCAAACCGATCTGCTTGACGTTGTTGGTGCAATTGATCCTGCGAGCGGCCTCGCGTGCCGCCTGCACGGCAGGAAGCAGCAGAGCGATGAGGATGCCGATAATGGCGATCACCACCAACAGTTCCACCAGAGTGAAACCCCGTGGATTCGTTCTTGTGACAACTTGCATGTCACGGCTCCCGTTGAGGATTCGGCAAAAAATGCCCCTGTGAAACAACAGGAATTATAAGCCCTCAACATCACCTTTACTCCGCCCCAAAGATACCACTGGTGGGGCTTTGATGTCAAGCTACTTCCGCTGGCCTTATGGTTCTTTACTCAGTTTCAGCACGGTAAACGACCAGGCGGGCAGGTCGATTTTAAACCGGGGTCCTACCAGTCCAAATTTCGATGTTTTCGGCAAAACCTTTCGCGGTTCCTCCAGTGTGTTTTCATCATTTGGCGAGCCGGATGTCAATTCCGTGCGCGTCCCGCTCCAGCGTCTAGACGTTGTCCCCTGCAATGCAATATTTGCCGTCTGCGGTTTCGGACTATAATTCACAACCTTGACGATCCACTCCCCCGTCTTCTCGACTAATCCCGCGCCGGCCGTAATGGTTTGCGGCTGCATCGAAGCTTCGGTGACGTCGTGTATCAGCATGTCATCCAGCCAACAACGGATATGGTTTCCCACAACCTCCACGCGAACATCATACCAACGCCCCGCTTCAATCGATCCTCCGACCATGTTACCGAATTTCGACTTATGGCCGTCATCTACTCGCTCCAGCCCGTGCGTGCGATTGCCCCAACCACCGATATTCCACCATCGGTAGTTCTTTTCGTCGGCCACGCGGAAGAGGATCAAGAATCCCTCCTCGCCCGAGCGTTTTCGAGCCTTCAGCCGCAAAGTATAATCTTTCCATCCGAAGTTGCCCGCCGTTGCAACACACTCGGGACTGATGCGAGTTTGGCACAGTACGCTGTCGGTAACCTTCCAATCGCCTGCGCGACGAAACCAGTCCTTCATCCCCTCCCTCGGTTCCCAGAGATAGAGCGTTTTATCCCCATGCGTTACAATTACATCCTTGAACTCGGTCGAAGTATTCCATGTCCCCAAACCGATGCATCCGTGCCCCCGCCTTCTGCGTTTCAGGCTCAGCCCCTGTCACGCTCACAACCACCGTCCGATCCGGCCGGCTATGGGCAAACAGTTTCTGCACGTAGTACGACGGCGTACCGTAACAGCGCGAGTTGTCGAAGCCGATCAGGTCCACGGGCCAGCGGCGGTCATGTACATTGACGAACAACGGAGCGTAAGCGGCCATGACAACGATGTCGGAGTTCCGTTCCAGGCCGATCATAAACGACGCTTCGCCCAAAGCCGCCCGCAGGTTGCCCTTGCCCGCTTTTCTATTCGCGGCATACTCGCCCACGAATATCTTTGGCCCCTTGCGGTCCGCGCTATCGTAAAGTTTCACATGCGATGCGAACCAGTCGGGCGTCCTGTAGTAGTGATGATCGATAATGTCGACCGCAGCGCCAGGCACGTTCTCCGTGGCTATCAGTTCCATCTGCGGATAGCGTTTTTTGATGGCGGAATAGAACTTTTTGTAACGTTCGTGATATGATGCTCCCCAGTTCTCGTTGCCGATGCCCAGCATTTTCAGGCCGAACGGTTCGGGGTGGCCGTTGGCCGCGCGACGCCCGCCCCACTCGCTTTCCACGGGCCCGTTGGCATACTCGATGGCGTCCAGGGCGTCTTCGATCCAAGGGCCCAACTCGTCTAGGGGAACACATTCCTCTTTGCGGGCCTGGCATGTCATGCCGCAGTTGATGATAAACATCGGCTCGGCGCCGAGTTGCTCCGACAACTCCAGGTACTCGTGATAGCCCAGACCCTCGGTTGCACGATATCCCCAAAGGTTATGACGTCCCGGACGCCGTTCCACGGGGCCGATCGTTTCCTTCCATCGCCAGGCCGTTTGCAGTGAAAAGCCTTCGACGATACAACCACCGGGAAAGCGGAAAAAAGCCGGCCGCAGATGGTTGAGCATCTCCGCCAGGTCCGGTCGCAAAATGCCGGGACGTTCTCGCCAGGTCTTTTCCGGCAGAAGCGAAACATGGTCGAACCATAATGTGCCCGGGGCGTCGACCGACAAGACCAGGCGAGCGTCTTGCGCCGTACCGCGACTGCAAACAACAGCCTCCAAAGGTTGCCACTTGGGACCGACCTTGTCCAAGGCAACCTTGGCGTACTCTCCGCCGCCGGGCCCTTCCAGGCTGGCCGTCAAAGTGCCTTGGAAGTCTTTCGCGCGGGCAAACAATTTCAGCCTGTAACGGGCGCCTTTCTTGACGGCCATTCCCCAGTATCCGTCGTTGACGATCCCCACGCGAGCGCCGGCGATTTTTTCCACGCTAAGCTTGCCGCTATGCGGCGAATGCTGGTTCAACGGTGATTTGCTTACAACCGCGAAAGTCGCCTTGTCACCATCTTGCTGCAGAAGTCTCCAACCGGCGTGGGGCTTCAGACAATCGCCCGTAAGAACATTCCAACCGGTCGGACTGGAGATCTTGCCGTCTTGTCGCCGGCAGCGAGGCGCGACGACATGGTCTTCGAACGACCGATTGCGGACAAGTTCCGCGTACAACCCCCCGTCGGCCGCGTGATTGATGTCCTCGTAAAACACCCCCCAAAGCCGTTCGCTGACCGGCCTGGAGGCCGCTTCAACATCGACAACAACTTCGACCGCCCATACCGATGTCGAATCGTTAGTGCCGCCAAGAACGATGAGCAGACCAAATACAAGGATCAACTTGAACGAAAAAAATCGAATCATGATTGCTCCTTGCCGATATCGGCTACTGATTACGAACCATCGAATGTAAACGCATACAACTTGGCATTCTTCAACTCAAACTTGAGCCGGATGTCTTTACCTCTTAAAGAACCGAGGTCGGTCACGCCGTCCCATCTCACTACACCGTCGGTCACGTCGGCGGTGATGGGCCGGCACTTTTCGAGCGATAGACCGTCGGCATCTAGCACGGCTACGCGTAGACTGCCACCGTCGGCATCGACTGAAACGCGGAGTTGCTCGCCTGTACAGCGGATCGGCCGGGTAACAATCGTACCGGGCTTATCCAATTTTAAGGGATCCATTCCGGCGAAACCATCTACGCGCATTCGAGCCAAACATAAATATCCCTTGCGCCAATTACAGTGCTCCGCATCGTTGCCACCGTAGTATATACGGATTTTCCCTTCATGAAGGATCGGGTAAGCGGCCGCGTAAATGCAGCCCGAATCATAACTGCCTTTTTGGCCGCGAGGTATGAATGGCCTGCCCGCACAGATCCGCTCCCAGTCAATCGTGTCCGGACTCCAGGCCAATTCGCAATCGACCTGATCGGTCTTGGTATTGAAAATCATGGGCAGCCCCAGATACACGTCGCCATAGCGAAAAACGGGCATGGTGTATATCTGCAAGTGGGGTTCCAAGCCGCGAAAAACAACCTTGGCCTGCGACCAGTCGGTGAAATCGCGGCTCTCCGTTCGGCCCACAACCCGCGGGCCCGCCCACAAGCGGGTTATGCCCACATAACGTTTTGTCTTCTCATCCCAAAATGCGTTATTGTGACAATCGCCGGCCGCTTTGATTTTCGCGCAAGGAATCACATCGGACCAGTGCAATCCGTCGGGCGAGAAGCAAACCGACATGCCGCCCCGCTCCAGAAACATCTTGTATCGGCGCTGGGGATTCGATTCATGCGGATCCTTGAAAACTCCGGCTCCGTGCACGTTCCGCTTGACAATATTGTTCTGTTTCGATCCGTCAAAGTCACAGATCCCCAACTCCGGCTTATCCCAAACGATGCCGTCCTTGCTCGTAGCGTAGCAAAGCGCCATTTCACGCTGATGCTTAAGCGCCTTACAATATGTCATTTGCTTCTTGATCTCTTCGGTGGCGGTCGAGGTGGTCTTGTCGATAATGAACGGACTGTACCAACACTTGTAGATACCGTCCTCGCCATCGAACATCACGTTGGGATACATGTTGTCGAAGCGAACCTCCCAGGGCTTGTCTTCGGCGAACAATGGATTGCGGCGATCCTTCTCCACTTGCCCCAAACGCAAAGCAACGCCGTCGGCCTTCTCGACAACGCGGGAATCCAGCAACAGATACTTCGAACAGGTGGAAATATCGGCCGCCGGCATTATTCCGGTGGCCCAAAATAAAGCGAGCCCTGTCAAAATGATTGCCGGGAGACGCATGACAACAGCCTTTGATGAAACTTTCATGGAACCAATCCCTTCGAGGAAATGCATCTTACCTGAAACATACGGCATCTTCAATCAAAAAATGTCGTATTCCGTTTCACTTTTTTCTCATTATTTGTTTCCAACCGGTGCCGTTGTCACTCAATCCGGTCCGGTCAAACCACTGAAAGCATAAAGCACTGCTGAATTCAGCTCGAACTTCAGCCGCACGGTCTTTCCCTTCAGTGAAGAGGGATCCTTGCCCCGTTTCCAGATAACCACGCCGTCGGTCACGTTGTGTGTGATCGGCTCGCAGTCGTCGAGGCCGAAACCGTCGGCTTCCAGTACCGACACCCGTAGCGATCCGTTTTCGGCATCGGCGCTCACGCGGATGGGATTGCCGTCGCACACCAACGGACGTGTGATGATGGTGCCCGTTTCGCCACTACGGATGGGACGGTAGCCGGCAAAACCATCGCAACGCAAATATGCCAAACAAGGCAGGCAGTGCCGCTTCCAACCCTTATGAACCTCCCGGCTGCCGCCATAGAAAATGAACATCCGGTTGTTCCACACGGTTGGCGAGCCGGCCTGGGCGTATATGCAACCGCTGTCGTAGCCGGGCTGGGAACCGCGCGGAATGAAAGACTCGCCGGGCTTGATCCGATGCCACTGCACCGAGTCCGGACTCCACGCCAGTTCACAGTCCACCGTCTGATCCGTGCCCGCGTTGTACATCATCACGAAGCCCAGATAGACGTTTGCATACGGGAAAGCGGACATACAGTAGGTCTGGCGTTTACGATCTTCTTCAGGGGTTGAATGCAACACGATTTTCGGCTCTTCCCAATTCAAGAAATCGTCGCTGCTGCTGCGGGCCACCATCCGCTGACCGCGGTAGATACGCGTGATCAATATGTATTTGCCCAGCCGGTTGTCCCAAAAGGCATTGTTATGCGTATCGCCGGTGGTTCCATTCCCGGACGCAACCACGAGGCCTTTGGGCAACAACGGATCCGACCAGTGTATGCCATCGGCCGAAAACCTGGCCCGCAGTTTGCTGAAGCCGACGTCGTAGATCAGCTTATACCTCCGGGCCGGATTGGGATCGGCGGGGTCTTTGAACACGCCCGCGTTGGCCACGCCTTCCACCACCGCGTTGGTTTTTGTCGAACCGTCGAATTCACAAACGCCCAACGCCGGTTTCTTCCATACGATGCCGTCGGTTGACGTGGCATAACACAAAAACCATCCGTTACGGTGGATGAGACTCGGTTTTCTCATCTTGGCAATTAAATCCTTATCCACAATCACGCATTTGTACCACAGCTTGAACAGCTTATGTTCTTCGTCGTAGATCACGTTGGGGTAGAGATTGTTCAGCGAGTTTTCCCAAGGTTTGTCGGCCTGGAAGAGTGGATTGCGAGGCTCTTTCTCCACCTTGCCCAACACAAGCTGCACTCCGTCGGTCTTGTCGATCACCCTGGAGTCCAAAACGAGATGCTTGGTGTTGCCGACAAGCTTCGAAACGGGCACCTGGGCCTGACCATGAGCGCAAAATAACACCACCACTGTCGCTATACCCAAAGGCGCCCACCGGCGCCGCTTGTTATACACCATGGTTTTCTTCATCTTGAATTATTCAATTTCAGTCCGCCCGGCGGAGCGTTCCGATCTGCACAACATTTTCGGTGTTCATAATATAGCCGTGGGACGGTTCACCGCCAAAACCGTATACGTGATGTCCGTCCGTGACCCAAGGCGTGGTGGCCACGCCGTAAGGCATTACTCCCACGCGGCAATAGTTATCCGCCTGCACATCATAGCACAGCACCAGGTCACCGTAGCCAAGATAATAAGGATCCTTGCGACCGGTAGTCTTTCCCACTCGATAGGATCTCACGTCGGCGCTTCCCAGAAGCAGCACGTAGCGGTCGTCGAGCACTACGGTTCCACCGGCGACCATGGGCATGGGCAGGTTGCGGATTCGTTTCCATTGATTCTTATCGGGATCGTAGCAAAAAGCATCGCGGTAATTGGGCACACCGTTATAGGGTGCATTAACACCGTACTTGTCGTAAATATCCTTGAAGATTTCCCGCATTACCCGGTCACAGTTCGAACCGCCAAAGACATACAGCTTGCCTCGGGCAACGGCCGGGATGATTAAATCGCGATCCCCCGCCGGATAAGGAGACATGGGCTCCCAGACCGCATCGGCTTTATCCAGGCGAAGCCGAAAGTCGGGCATGCGGGGCGTACCCTCGGTTTCAGAGGGTGTGCCCGTCATGTGTCCACCAACGACGAACAGCCACTTACCGGGCACCATACCCACAGCGGCCAACCAGCGTCCGGCCTCATCGCTTTCGGGCAACCGCGCCAACTCGCTCCACTTCCAGTCGCCCTGCTCGTCTTTGGCAAGCTTGAACACATGCCGACCGGCCGACCGGCCGCCAACGACGAAAAGCGTTCGGCCATCACACGCGCCTTGCGTGTAGGCGGGTCGCACGGGTGGAGCGGGAAGTTCGCGGTAAGTGTGCGTTTTGGTGTTGTAGGCATACGTTACGTTCAGCCGCTCCGGCATCCACAGTCCGCCGGTGAGGATGATCTCGTCACCGATCATTCCGGCCACCCCTCCCTTCCAGGCCACCGGCAGGTTCGGTCCCACTGTCCAGTCGATGGAAAAAGGCCGTGTGTCGAGTACCCCCTCATATTCCACGCTGAACGGCAACCGTGCGTAGGCCTGGTTGAATTTTTTGGTAATCTCCAAGTTGGCTACATCGTTGCGCCATTCGGTCGACGTCTTGGCCGGATCGGTCGGTTTGGATTCCTCGGCGAAGCACGTTACCGGCAGAAAGGTACCGAGGATCCATAATATTGGACAGGCCATGACCAAGTGTCGTTTCATGAGCTTATTCCTCTTTTGAGCTTAGGAATGATTTACCCCTCAACATAACAAAACCAACCTAAACATCCAGGCAACTTTCAATCCAGATGATTTTATTATGAAACATTAGATGATAAGCATTTGACGCGACAATCCGATTCAGGTAGAGTACACTTTGCAGACTGTGTACAATAAGGGTAGCCCATAACACCGATCAGATACCAATGGTCATCCCTAAATCAAAGTATGATAGAGGGTTCACCCTCGTCGAACTTCTGGTCGTAATCGCGATCATCGGAATTCTCATTGCACTACTGCTGCCGGCCGTGCAAGCCGCCCGCGAAGCGGCGCGGCGCATGCATTGCACCAACAACCTCAAACAGATCGGTCTGGCCCTGCACAATTACCATGCGTCCATGAGGATGTTTCCACCCGGCGGGGTTAAGGGCTATTCGCACAATTCCAATACAGGCACAAACTGCCTGAGCATGCATGTATTCATTCTGCCATATCTGGAACAAGGCTTGGTTAATGAGGAACTCAAAGATAAACTCGACCCCAAGATAGGGATTACCGGTGGCTATCTGGCCGCTGCCGACGGAGTGGAGATGGCCTGCTACGTCTGCCCCAGCAGCAGTGTGCATTTCAAAATAGTCGCCTCGACTGATAAGTACTGTCACCAGCAGTACAACCCGGTCCTGGGTGCATCCGACGGTGCCGGTGGCCAGTATCCGCTCGAAGGTGAAACCGGACAAGGACAATATGCGACGACGGGCGTGCTCACCTTGGACCAGCCGCACCGCATTCGCGACGTTACCGACGGCACGAGCCATACCTTCGCGGTCGGCGAACTATCGTGGAGAGCCTGGCCGACCGAAGGCGACTGGGGAGCCGACTGGGGTCTACCATGGCCCCGTTCCACCACAGGCGGCAGTGCGAATGAATTCGCCTACTGTTGCAGGAATCTGCGCTATCCGCTCAACTCGGTCAAAATGGTTCTGGGAGCCGCTAACGGCAATGACACCAGCTTCGGCAGCCACCATCCGGGCGGCGCCAATTTCCTGATGACCGATGCTTCGGTAACGTTCGTCAATGACAACATTTCCCTGAGCACCCTACGAGCCTACGCAACGCGTGCTTGGGGAGAAACGTTGGACCTCAATGACGACCGATAAATCTCATGAACACAAAGCCACCATTTCCTCCAACGTCTGTAATCATCATCGTTGGAATCTTGTGTACTATCGTGATTCAGGGTTGCGGTGGCACGGATCGTCTGTCCACGGCCAAGGTTTCCGGGCTGGTGACCCTTGACGGCAAACCGCTCTCTAAAGGGACAGTCGTTTTCACGCCCGCGGCGGGCCGCGCGGCTACCGGCAAGATCCAACCCGACGGAACATTCGTTCTCGGTACATACGCAACCAGCGATGGAGCCGTACTGGGCAAACATCAAGTAGCCGTCGTCGCCCGAGAAACAAAATCACGCCAAGGCGGCGATCCCGCCGCGCCGCCTATCACCGGCCCCTCACTGATCCCCGAGCGCTACAGTAACTCTGCCACTTCCGGTTTGACGTTTGAAGTAACTGATGACGGCAAGAATGAATTCAACATCCAGCTTTCTAGTAAACGAACCTTCTAGCAATCATTTGAAAAAGGGTGCCACTGCTGGCTTGTCCAGCAGTGAGAGCAATAAACTCCCGGAAAAACACCGCTGGACAAGCCAGCAGTGACACCCAAAACTCGCGGAACCGACTTTTTCAACAGACTGCTAACAACCTACACATGCAATCAAAATCCCTCGCCATCGTAATTATCTCCATCACTCTTGCAGGTCTCTGCCCGGCGCAAGAAACCGCCGTCCTCAAGATCGGAACCGCAAAACAGCTTCTGGTCGACGACCACGTTATCGCCGAAAAAAACAACGTCACTCGCCGACTCGGACGAGTGACGAAGGCCAATCAGGGACGCCCGGTTATGGTCGCCGACAAGCCCTGGGAAGATGACCTTTTCGGCTTTTACGGCACGGTAATCCACGACGGGAAAAAATTTCGCATGTGGTACCACCCCTGGGCCTTTGCCGTGGCATATGCCGAATCGAATGACGGCCTGCATTGGGAAAAGCCCGCCTTGGGCCTCTACGACTTCAGCATCCAGCGCGCAAAAAACGAACCGGGCATCGACGGTGGATTTCATCCACGTGAAGGCTCTTGTCTGGACTTCTCCGGCAAACAGAACAACATCGTCGGATTCTTTGGAGACGGATTCACCTGCTACCTCGACCCGCACGAAACCGATCCGCAACATAAGTACAAGGCCTGCTACGGTCACCCGACCAAAATTCGAGCCTGCCTGGCACACTCGCCCGACGGCATTCACTGGACTCACTACAATAAGGGCGAACCGGTCACCGGACGCGCTTCCGACACCTACAACCAGATCGTTTGGGACGAAGCGGCCAAGACGTATCGACTTTTCACACGCACCGACTTCGCGCGTAACGGCACTGAAATCCGCGGCACCCGTGGCATGGTAAATCCCGACTTGAAAACGGCTCCCACCGCCTGGAAAACCGTACGAAGCTGGAAGTTCGACCGTGAAGGCCCCCAGGAACACCTAAGACGCCAAATCTACGGCATGACCGACTGGATCCATGAAAGTGTGCATTTCGCCATTATGCTGGTCTACGAATGGCCCGATAATCCACCTCTGAAGACCACCGGCGTGGATCACCTCAAGCGACACGAGCGGGATGTGATGAACTTCTATATCGCCACCAGCCGCGACGGCGACGACTGGGATCTGAGCTGGGTTTACGCCCAAAAGCCGCTGGTTCCCCGAGGACCGGACGGCAGCTTCGATAAAGACATGATCCTGCCGTCCTCGAACATTGTCACTCACGACGATCGACACTGGATATACTATACGGGCTACCGCGAGCGACATTGGCGTATTCCGCGGAAACCGGCCATCGGACTGGCTACACTTCCCTTGGACCGCTTCGTCTGCCTGCAAGCCGGCCCTGATCCCGGTACCGTGGTAACGCGTCCATTCCGCCTCGAGGGTGGCAAGCTGGAACTCAATGCGGATGCCCGTGCCGGCAAGATTACACTCAGCCTGCTCACTACCGACGGAAAGCCCCTGCGTGGTTTTTCGGAGAAAGACGCTGTTACATTCAGCAACGTCGATGGACTGCGTCTTGAGCCCTCATGGAACCACGGAACCGGCTTGGTCGCGTTGAAAGGCAAAACCGTGCGGCTGAAATTCATCCTCAAAAACGCCGCCCTTTACGCCTTTCAGGTGCGTCCCTGATCGCAAGAATTGGCGCAACCTGATGTACGGATAATACGGGCTCTATTCTAAGTGCCCTTGACTCGCAATTTTGCAAAAGTCCAGTTCTAAGCAAAACCGCGTGTCACCCCGAAAGGGAAACACGCGGTTTTTCGCAATACCAATCAAACATTGGTACAATAGCTGTGGCTTTTCCTGCTAGACTTTACATCACAAAAGAGAGCTGCGAAAAGACGAACAACACAATAATCGTCCCCCACACCCAAGCCTTGACATGTTGAGTTTCGGGGACTTCGAACAGGCATCGACATTCGGGGCAAAAGTTTGGGCCGTCGACGTTCCTTGCTTGACTCACCTGATAATTACAATTCGGACACTGCTTTATCATAGCGGTCGCATCCAACTACTCAGGAGGCAAATCAACTGAAAAAAGAGAGTTTATGAAATGAACACGCGAAGTGAGATTTTCTCTGTATCAGCTACTTATATTATAGCATATTTCAACCGCAAATGGTGCTGTTTGAGACTGCTCGGCGCTCGTTATAAGCGACACAATCGACACACACGCGAGACACCTCTATTTACTTATGCCCATTGCACCCGAAACACGACCTATTGGACTTGCCGCAATCCTGCATTTGGTCCCGGAATTAGCTATACTTTCAGGAGTAGATGTTGCATGTCAACGCCCCAAACGGATGCAACCATGAACAATCGCCTTGAATACCGGAGTACAACATGCATTCAGACATAATCCCACTGATCGACATCGCTCAAATCACCATCATCTTCTCGATAGTCACCGTCTGGCTGGTCACCGCTTCGAGTTTGAAATCACCCTGGATACCTTCTTCAAACTTTTCTCGCTTGGCCATTGTCGCGTTGGTGTTCGTGTATGCCTGGAACAGATTCGTGGAGGAAACCATTCTCATGGGAGAGCCGATTTATGTATGGTTCGGCCTGGTCCTCATACTAGGTATTATTGCGCATTGGGCAAAAATCTCACACAAAGAGCCGGCTAAGAGGGCCAAACCGTTCTAGCAGCCCGTTGAAAAACACATCACAATAATGTGATACCGTGCGCGGCGCACTCTTCCACCATCTTGGCGGGCCAGATTCCACAGGCAACCTCGCCGACATGAGCCGTGCGCAAGAAGAACATACACAGGCGAGATTGGCCTATGCCCCCGCCCATGGTCTGCGGTAGTTTGCCATCAAGCAGCAAGCGGTGGAAGTCGAGTTTCGCTCGCTCTTCCAGGCCGCGGATCTTGAGCTGTTCGAGCAGCGTGGACGGATCGACGCGGATTCCCATCGATGAAATCTCGAAAGACGATTGCAACACGGGATTCCAGAGCACGATGTCGCCGTTGAGACCGCGACCGCCGTCGGGTCGAGGCGTGCTCCAGTCGTCGTAGTCGGGAGCCCGACCGTCGTGAATCGTGCCGTCGGCCAATTCGCCGCCTATCCCTAACACGAAAATCGCGCCGTGCTTTTTCACCGCCTCGGTTTCGCGCTCGCGAGGAGTAAGATCCGGATACTTCTGCTGCAACTCCTCGGAGGTCACAAATGTGATCGTCTCGGGCAGAATGGGACGTATGTTGGAGTGGCAGGCGGCAACGTGGAACTCTGTACGACAGACAACATCGTAGATCTTTCGCACTACGTCCTCGAGCGTCTCGCGCGTGCGGTCTTCGGGCTCGATGATTTTTTCCCAGTCCCACTGGTCGACGTAGATCGAATGAATCGAATCCAGAATCTCGTCGGGCCGGATGGCGTTCATATCGGTGTATAATCCCTCGCCCATTTCGAATCCGTAGCGGGCCAGCGCCAACCGCTTCCACTTGGCTAGTGACTGTACGAGTTCGACCAATTCGCCGCCATCGCTTTTAACGGGAAACCTTACCGGCATCTCTATGCCGTTAAGATCGTCGTTTACGCCTGTGCCCGACTTCACGAACATGGGCGCCGAAACCCGTTCGAGCCCCAAGGCTTCGGCCAGATTTCGCTCGAAGAAATCCTTGATGTCCTTGATGGCGGTTTCGATTTCGCGGGTGTTAAGACACGGTTTATAGTCGGTCGGCAGTGACGAATCACAAGACATAACGAACTCCCATATTGATCTATCGAGGATTTACCTAACTTTAGCGCCGGGGCTTATCCCCGCACTGAATCATTAATAATGTAAGGTAGCCATGCCGAGGGAGTTTACCATATTCGCATGGCATTTCCAGCAATGTGCGACTAGACGCCGATATACCAACAGCCCGGCACAACTAGTGCAAAACTCGGAAAATCCTAATGCTGCCGCATATCCCGCGACGCTTCCAGACGCTCCACCTCACTTTGAGGTATACGGATGCGGCCCATTATTTCCTCGAATTGCAGCTCCTGGTGGCGAAGCAAACGCCGCACCTCTTTCGATGAAATGTCCCAGCGACGAGCCAACTGCGCGATCGACAGAGTACCGGCCAGATGCGAGTCAGGCTGCCGGGGCTCGGGTTTCATTGGTGACATTCGCTCTAAAAACCTTTCATTCAGTAAAAATGACGGGGGTTGCAACTGACATGTCAGTTATTATATTATATCGGCAATTCTAAGTGAAACGAACTCCGGAAACCGGTTTGATGTGCAAACTTCCCACCATATCTAAGACACGACGACTATCGGGCATTTTGTTCGCTATGTTCATCACCGGTCAAGTTGTGGCATATCTACCATGGATATTATCGGCGGCAGACGCTCAATCGGATACCTCGGAAAGTTTGCAAATTGAAGAACATTCCACCAATCAAAGCCCCAAACCACTTACCAAAACGGGGACGCTTGTCTACCGCGACTGCGGATGGACGTGGTGCATGCGTTACCCCGACCCGGCCGTAATGCAACCGGTCGACATCGAGCGGGCAACCGTTGGCCCGCTCGCCGGCAGCAAAGTTTCAATTTACCAATTCTGTTTGTTCGGTAGAGACGGCTTGCAAGTTTCGACTCCATTGCTTCCACGCGCCAAGCCGGATCCCAATAAAATCAATTCTCCATTCGCCTGGCGCGCGCACCAGACCTTCTCGCAACTGAGCGAGTTAAAGACTGATCCATTGAAGGTCATATCCGCCGCGTGCCGTAAACACTCTATCGCCTGTCAGGTTTCCATACCCATAAGCGGTGAAAACGCCATTTACAAGCAAAGCCCCTGGTTCGCCTTCCGACCGAGTGGCCTGCTGCCGGACGGCAACCTCAACTATGCCGACAAGGCGGCCCTCGAATTTCGCAAGGCCCAGGTCCGAGAAATCCTCTCTCGCTATGATATCGACGGGATCGATCTCGACTTCAGCGATTTTCAAACCACTTTCGCACAGTCCTCCTCAAAACAGGAAAACCTAAAGGCGATTGCCTCGAATCTGATCGGCCTGGTTCGCGACTTGCGCAAGATAACCCGCGACGCAAACAAGACGCTCAGTGCCCGCTTCGATTACGATCCGGACCGATGCCTTGCTTCCGGATTGAATGTTGACAAAATGCTGGCCGAAGGGCTTTTCGACCAGATATCACTCGGCGCGGCGGGCGATCGGACGCCGGACGCACGCATCGATTGGTGGATCCTTCGGACACGGCCCACCGGTTGTAAAGTCTTTCCGTCAATAGAAACTCTGCCGCACCCGGTGCCTAACCCGGTCTATGGAGGCATCGGCACGCATCCCTCGGGCGACATGGTCAAACGCGGTTACGGCCGCCCGTCGCCGGCCTATATGCGGGCAGTTGCCGCAAACGCCTACGCGGCTGGCGCCGATGGCCTGATGTTGTTCAACACGGCACTGGCCGACGGCCCGTTCCCGAAATGCCTGTTAAACGAATTGGCCGAACCACGTCAGATCGCCATGCGCGACAAACAGTATGTGGCAGGTGTCTGGGGCTTGCGGCCGCGGATCTACTTCGACTTCTGGACGAGTCGCCTATCTATGACACCGCAACAAGACACGGCCACCTATCCGATTCACATTGCCGACGACTTCGCGGCCGCCGCCCGTGCCGGCAAAACACCAAAAGCCATGCTCACGCTCGACCTTCGCGGCATCAACCGCGCCAGCGACGTGGAGGTACTCGTAAACGAAACACCCGTACGCTGGAATGGCTACGAATATAACCACTACGACCACGGTTTCTGGGACGACATCCTGGAATTCGACGTACCAATTTCCGCTCTGCGAAAGGGCCCCAATATTATCCGGCTCAACCGCAAACGAACCAACAAGCTGTTCGAAGGCAGCCTCGAAGCCCGCAAGTGCGTCCTGGAAATCATCTACCCCGGCTCGAAACGCGACCCGGCGGAAACGGAAGTGCGGCGGAGGCTCAATTCTGACAATTGGTTCGCGCCGGGAAAGATTGAACGAGGCCTGGCCGCCACCAATCCTGCTAAATCCGATGATCACCCGCTGCAACCCAAGAAACTCCCCAAAATAATCGTATACAACGATGACGGCTGGTCGAGCTACAT
>JAFGTN010000815.1 GCA_016934075.1 Pirellulales bacterium | reverse complement strand
TTCCCGGCTCAGCAGGAGCTTCGCCCTCCCAATTTCTTTTACACTTTACGGCAAGCTCTCGATAAATTTCTTCAATTCCTGGTAGTATTCAGGCCGCTCGGAATCGTTGTGGTCGGCGTTTTCCAGCGGCAGGAACCGCTTGGGCTCGTTGGCCGCTTCGTACAACTGCTTACCCAAAACATAGGGCACGATCGTGTCGCTGCGACCGTGGCTCTGCAGCAGTGGACCATCATACGAAGCGATCTTGGAGAGCGCGTCGAGGCGAGTTCTGAGTACGACACGGGCTGGAAGCCAGGGGTAGTGATACTTGGCTACGTCGGGGATGGATGTGAACGTGCTTTGCAAGATCAGTCCCCGAGCCCCATCTTGAGCGGCCAGGTCGACGGCCACCGCTCCACCTAGCGAGCGGCCCAGCAGCACGATTTCACTTTCGTCGACGCCCGCCCGCTCGGCCAGCCATGCCCGGGCCGCGCGTGCGTCTTGTATGACGCCCTCTTCATCGGGGCTGCCGTCGCTACGTCCATAGCCGCGATAGTCAAAAATCAAGACGCTCGCGCCCACATCATCGTGCAGCCGTTCCATCACCGGCAAGCGGTTGGTGATATTGCCCGCGTTGCCGTGGCAGAAGAGGATTACCGCATTAGGGTGCTCGTGCGGCAAATACCAGCCGTGCAGTTGCGTGCCGTCGGCGGCCTCGAACCGTGCGTCCTCGATGGGCAATTCGGGCGGAATTTTCCAAAATCCGTCCGGATACCGCGACGGGAAAAATATGAGCGATTCTTCGAAATACATTAGCACCGCCAAAAGTACCAAGCAGACTACCAATACGGTTCCGGCGATCCTCAGGATGGAACGAATGACCTTGCCGACCGGTCCGGACATAAAACGACCCCGTGGCCGAACGGACGACTGCACGGGGTCGATACTTTTGGAATCATTGGCGTTAGAGGGTTCCATAATACCGGTTCTTAACGAACTCTATCCTCTGTCTTCTGCCCTCCGCCCTCAATCCTCTACACCACCCATCACTTGGAGATGAAATTGTAATTGGGATTACGATAGTCGAAATCAGCGTCGCTAAGCTTGTCGTTGGGCTGGAAGTCGAGATAGGTGTATTCTTCGATCAACTCCGGCATGCCATCCTTGCCCTTGGGCCAATCGTGGGCTTCGTAGCGAATGGGGATATTCAACTCGTCGTCGACGTAGATTCTCGCGATGTGGAAGAGGAAATTACGCCGCGGCACGGGGTGCACGACCTGGATGCATGTGCACGGTCGCGTTTCGATCTTTGCACCCTCGAGGAAGCTGACTTCGCATTCGCCGTATTTGCTATCCTTTTCGCCAACTTCCAAGAGCCTGCGTACCAGGTTCTGGATACCCAACTCGGTGATCGGATATCGCTGGCCGGCCATGGCCAGTGGATTGGTGGGCTTGATCTGAACCATGCCGATCATGCCGCGAAGCCCGGTGGCGTGCGCCCACATTTTACCGTCGTTTGCACCATCGATATAAATGACTTCCTGCCCCTTCACTTTCGTCGGGCCGAGGAAATACATGTACACACTGAAAGGTCGATGCCGAACCTTGACGTACATGTATTCATAGTCGAGAACCGTGCCGTTGACACGCTCGCGCTTAACCACGCGGGCAGTGTAGCCGTGCAATTGTTCGATGGATTTCAGACCGGTCTGAGCCCAACGCAACGTGGGCATGAGCGGGTGCTCGCCGGGGCGACTCTTGAGCATGTCCTTTGAGGGCCGATCCGTGACGCTCTTGATGGGAGCCGTTTTGCCTACCGCGCCGGCGGCTACCGCTTCGCGCTGGGCCATCTTATAGGCCGGCTGCTGTTGAAACTGCAACTGCGGCTGATATTGATACTGTTGCTGCGATTGATATCGCTGCTGAGGTTGGTATTGCTGCCGCGGTTGATATTGTGGTTGATATTGTTGTTGCTGGTACTGCTGCGGCTGATACTGTTGTTGAGGTTGCTGTTGGTAGTATTGAGCATGGGCAGCGAAAACACACAAACAGCCCATCGCAAGCAAAAACACCATGGCCCGGGCAAGGCGACGAGTGAAAATCCTATTCATTTATAGCACTCCTTTGTGGCTATATAGCTCCAATCCATTGGTCTCGTTGCGGTTGCATCCGAGATTGGTGTTCAGGGTAAAATGTAACGATAGAAAGCTTTGAGCAAGGTTCAGTATGGACTTTTGCCCAAATAGGTTAGTCTGTATTCGAGGTTATCGCATATTCTGGCCGAACGAATTACAATGTTTGCCAGGCAAGTGGAACTTTGCCTAGTTTACGTGGTTATAAGCATATGTGTTCGCTTCGGCCCAAAAAATGTGGTTATATTATTGTTCTGGTTTTGATTATCGCGTAGATTCGCAATCTCGCGATATTACGAAACCGGAAAAAACAGCCTAATTGATTTTTGCTTCCACGGGGAGACCAATCTGGTGGACTTTCAAGAAATTGACCTTAATTGCATCGTTTCAGCTCCATTCGAGGAGAATTCTTTCATTGTTAGTAAAAAAGGCAGGAAAGACTGCTTTATTATCGATCCGGGGCTGGAACCCCAGCGAATCATCGATTTTCTAGAAAAAAACGAACTGACACCGACGGCCTTTTTGATTACTCACGGACATAGCGATCATATTGGAGGAAATCAGGCCCTCAAAGATCGTTGGCCCGATTGCCCCTTGGTAATCGGCAAAGACGATGCCGACAAGCTGACCGATCCACAGCAGAATCTCTCTGCCGCCTTCGGCACCAGCTTGTTCAGTCCCCCGGCCGATGTCACTCTCGATGACGGCGAAGTCTATG
>JAFGTN010000814.1 GCA_016934075.1 Pirellulales bacterium | reverse complement strand
GAAATTCGGCACGTCGTCTTGAAGCAGAAAGACGTTGGCGGTGCGCGATGCCTTGGGAAAACTCCCCCCATAGCAATTCCAGAACCAGGCGTCGTCCGCCGACGAATTCTCTTTCTTCTGCGAGTCGTCCACTTCCCACGCGGCCTTGACCGAAGCCCTGATTTCCTCCATCACGTCCATCGTCTGGGCGATGTTGGGCGGTAGTATATAGGCTGTGACTTTCGGTGACGATCCGATCTCATCCATCACACGAACCGTCTCGACCACGCGGCTATCGTTTGCGTCCAACGCGACGAACGGTTCGGCCAGCGGAAGCGCACCGACCCAAACATCAATCTGCGGACGATTGAGAGAACTCTGCTCCATGGTTATCATCGCGCCCCGCGCATAGGGTGTGACCGGAATAAAAGTATGATACATACCGTCGCGACCTAGTCGCACCGGCGAGAGGGCCGTGGTGCGCGCCACGGCTCGGCGGAGGTCCTTGCGATACGCATCGGCCTCGTCCCGGTATTTTCTGGCCGCCTCGGGATCGAACTCCGCCAGGGCGTCGGCAAAACGCCGAAGTCCCTGCAGGGAAAACGCATTGTCGGAATAATACCAGCGCCAGTCGCAGCTCGGTAAAGCGTAGTCGCCCAACATGCACGGTGGCATCAAGCCGGCCACCAACAAATCATGCCGATTGGGAAGATCCTTCAGGTAAGAGGTCCGTTGACGGATGATCCAGTCGGCTGCCGCCTGCAACCGCGCGCGGTTCCGCTTGAACCACTGCTTGTCGCCAGTCAGGAAATAGCGATCCGCCATGGCAAACAGCAACTTGCCCGTCGAGGCGTGTGTGCCGTCCTGTTCATATCCCATGTCGTGTTTCATGCCCTTGGCCCATTCCAAGGCACCGTTGCCGTCTATGTAATCGCCGTCGGACTTCGCCCCCGGGGCCTTCAGGAAATGTTCATAGATTTTGTCGGACTCGTAGTGCAATGCCGCCAGATCCATACCATGGGCCGTTCGAGCGCCCTCGTACGCCAATCCCTCGTAACCGGTGCGGTTTCGCAACTGAGCGCATGCCGCTCGCCAGGCGTCAGTCCAACGGGCATCCGACAATTCGACTTGCATGGGTGGATCCACGACCTTGGGAAACGATGGAATCGTCGCAGGAACCGGAGAGCCCGCGAACCGGACACGCCGCATAAGCTCGTCCCAGGATGTGACCTCTCGATGCTCGCGCGTCAACTGGCAAATGCCCTTGAGATTCTTGGCCGCCAACTCCTTAACAAATTGCCGGGCCGTCTTGCCGCCGGCCTTCGTGATATAAACACCCTGTTCGGGGATCAGAATCGGCCCATTGTCCAAGTCGCGAACGCGAAACGTGAAACCAGTCTTGGGGGTTCGAATAGTGACTTGACTATCCAAGGCGGGCCGGCCATCGCCGCCATAAATGCCCTCGGTTCCCTTCTTCCACGGACCAACTGCGGCCGGGCCATCGCCGACGGTGTACAGCAACGGCAGGAAGATGCCTCGCCTCGCGCCGTCCGTGCCATGCGATTGCCAACAACGCGCGTTGGTCACCGTCGTTCCCTTGTCGTCGGGCAATGCACAGACAGGACCGGCAACCGCCATGAACGGCTCCACGCGACCGTCGAAGTCGGCCTGTTCGGTACCCGGTTGAAAACCCCACTGAATCTCCACGTCCATCCGTTTCCATGTCCCAATCCGCGAACTGAGCACTCTGACACCCGGCACAGCGTATTTGCCACCGTTGGGCTTCTTGCTTTCATAGAAAACCGCGATCATCTCCGTGGCCGAACCGCTTCGATACCAGTCCTTGCCCTCGATGTGTTCGTGGATCGGGATTTCCACGGCGGAACCGCGTTGGTACGTCCACGTGCGTCCATCAGCCGAGATTTGCGGGTTACTCAAGATCTCATCCACGGTCCATCCGAACCAACCAAACGGCGTGGGAAACGCCCGCACTTCGACAGTCTCCGGCGAGGGAATCGCTTTCACGTCGGCAGGCCAGCATAATTCCACCCGATAGTCCTCCAATCTCCCCGTCCAGAGCAAGCCGACCTGTAACCGGCCTTTCGGTTTCGGAAGCAGTGGTTTGAGCAGATCAGGCATCTGATAATGCTTGCTCTTCAACTCTTGCTCGGACATTGCATCAAAGGCCGTCCGATATACCTTATCCATCCGCTCCAGCCGCCGGGGAATGAAATACGCTTCCGGCTTCTCCTGGACCTCCAAATCAGCTCGCCACTCATAGGCCCATGGTGCAATATCTACAGGCCGACCGACCAGTTCATCCAACTCGCTCTTGTCGATCGCCGAACCGAGGTCGGATGATTCTAATGCTGACACAACACCGATGCCCATCAGGCACAACAGCACGGTTATTATCATCTGTAGATTCTGCTTCTTCATTTTGGATTTCTTCCGAGAGATTCCGGAGATTGCCAAAGTATGTTCCTTGTCGGCCAAGACATCATCAGTATCCCATCGCTTTAAGTTGTTCGTCGAAATCGGTCGGCAAATCGGCCAACGGCTTCGACGTGTCGCGGGCAGCATGACAAAGCATGTTCAACAGCAAACGGTCAGCAGCCGGATTCTTTTCGAGGTTTTCCTGAATGTTGAGCGTGTTCAAGATAAACTGGCCCGCGCCCAGGGTGTTAACCGAAACCGTTAATCCCGCAGAATAGTCTTGCGAGGTGTTGGTCGCCCCCGCAACGACCTCGGCCGGCACCTCCTGTCCGGTCCACGCAAGGTCTGAAATGATCTCCCGATAGAACGTATAGTCCATCAAGCCGCCGCAAGGCAGCCCGTCGAAGATCGGATGGCGTTTTGCCCACTCGTCCTTGTGGTAGAGCCACGACGGCAGCAGTTCCACTTTCCCTTTCTTCGCCAGCGGAAGCCAAGCCAGCGGCGACTTGTCACTCTTGAACACCTGTGGCGAAAGGAACACCGCGGTGGAACCCTGCGCGATGTGGGCAACCAACTCACGGAAGACCGCAACGCCGCCCGGTTGTTGTGGGCTGGCAGAAACGAGGATGACTTCCCGCCGTTTCGGCTTCCCGGGAG